>NZ_DATCTO010000022.1 GCF_036567905.1 Candidatus Binatus sp. | reverse complement strand
GGGCGCGCGGTCTCTTAATCCTGGGTGCAGGGCTCAGCCCTGCCGAAATACTCGGCGATCGCCTCGGTCAGAGCCGCAATCGTGTATTTGGCGGGCGTGACGACCACCTCGAATCCACGCTCGGTCGCCGTCGCCGCGGTTATCGGCCCGATCGCCGCGGCTTTGAGGAGGCTCGCCGGCGCGCCGATCAGGTCGCAGAAATTTGTCACCGTACTGGAACTGGTAAACGTCACGAGATCGATCGACCCCGCCGCGATCAGCTCGCGCATCCGCTCGATCTGCGCGCCCTTGGGCTTGACGGTTCGATAGGCGGGCGCGACTTCGACTTCTTTGGCGCCCTTGTCGCGCAGAATTTCGGGCAAGGCCTCGCGCGCAACTTCGGCCCGCGGAATCAGGAAGCGTTTGCCGCGAATCCGCTTGAGTCCAATCGCCGGAATAATTTGCTCCGCGCGATACTCGTCGGGAACCGCCGTGGCGCGTAGCGCATAGTCGGCAAGCCGCGCCGCGGTTGCCGGTCCGATCGCCGCAATCGACGCACGCCCGAGCTCGCGAATATCGCGGCCGCGCGACTTCAGCCGTTCGACAAAGCTCTCGACTCCCGTCGCACTCGTGAAGATTATCCAGTCGAAGGAATTTCGCGCCGGTGACGACAGACGCGCGATCGCCCGGTCCAGCGCCGCGTAGCTCCTGGGCGGTGCGGTTTCGATCGTCGGAAATTCCACCACCTCCGCGCCCAGCCGTCTGAGCGCCGTGGCGAACTGTGAGGCGGTCTCACGCGATCGGGTGACCACCACAGTGCGGCCGAACAGCGGCATGCGCTCGACCCACTTGAGATGCTCGCGCAGGCCCGCGCACTCTCCGACCACGATAACGGCGGGCGCGCCGATTCCAGCGCGCGCGGACGCGTCGGCGAGTGTCGCGAGCGTCGCGCTGACGGTCTTCTGCGCGGCAGTCGTCGCCCATTGGACCGCAGCCGCCGGAGTTTCCGCCGCAAGTCCGGCCGCGCGGATTCGATCCAGCGTTGCGCGCATCCGCGCCGTCGCCATCAGGATAACGATCGTGCCGCGGCCCCGAGCCGCCGCGACGAGTTCGTCCCACGGAACCGTTGAGCGCGCGCCCTTGCTTTCGTCCTCATGGCCGGTGACAAACGCGACGAACGAGCCGTGTTCGCGATGGGTCAGCGGAATGCCGGCGAAGGCCGGTCCTGCAATCGCCGACGTGACCCCCGGGATCACCTCGAACCGCACGTTGCCACGGACCAGCGCCTCGGCCTCCTCGCCGCCGCGTCCAAAGATAAATGGATCGCCACCCTTGAGCCGGATCACGACGCGCCCCATCCGCGCGCGCTCGATCAGCATCGCGTTCAATTCGGATTGCTCGATACTTTTTCCGGCGCCGCCCTTCTTGCCGGCGTAAATCAACTCGGCTTTGGGCGGCGCGAGCCGGATCAATTCAGGACTCACCAGATGGTCGTAAATAACGACGTCGGCGCGGCTCAAAGCGTCAGCGCCGCGAACCGTGATCAGATCGGAGGCGCCGGGACCCGCGCCAACCAGGAAGACTATCCCCCGATTCTGATGCTTGGCGCGCGCGCTCATTCAAGACCGAAGAATCGCGGCAGCGTCCCGCGCGAGCATTTTTTCCGCCAGCCGCTTGCCGGAACTTTCGGCGGCGGACGGCGCGAGGCCGGGCGCTATCGGTTGCTCCATCGACTCCGACAGCTCGCGCGCGCCGTCGGGACTGAACAGGATCGCCGCGAGCGCGAGCGTGTCGCCCACGATGCTTGCGCTTACGCCGACCGGCGTCGTGCAGGACGCATCGATCGCGGCCAGGAACGATCGTTCGGCCGCGGTTTCGTAGAAAGCGCGCGGGTCGTTGATCGCGCAAAGCGCGCGATCGAGTTCATTTGAAACCGGGTCGTCGCGCTCGGCAAGCGTTTCGATGGCAAGCGCGCCCTGCCCCCCGGCCGGGATGAAATCGCGGCCATCGAGCTCGACGAACTTCACCTCGCGCAACCGCCCCAGCCGCTTCACCCCCGCCATCGCGATTATGATCGCGTCGAAGCTGCCGTCGGCGACGCGCTTCAAACGCGTATCGACGTTGCCGCGCAACGGCAGAACCGCAAGCCCCCGATTCATCCTGAGCGCCTGGAAATGGCGGCGCGACGACGAGGTGCCAAGCCGCGCGCCCGCCGGCAGCGCCGACAATGCCGAGCCGTCGCGCGTCACCAGGATATCGGCGGTATTCTCGCGCCCCGGCACCGCAGCCAGGCGAAACTGCGGCGGCAGGACCGCGGGAAGATCTTTCATCGAATGGACGGCGGCGTCGATCCTGCGATCGGTGAGCGCCTGCTCGAGCTCCTTGATAAAGAGTCCCTTGCCGCCCACTTGCGCGAGCGACGCCGACATAAGCTTGTCGCCGCTGGTGCGGATCTCAACGATTTCAATTTCGGGATCGACATCGGAAATTTGCGCCGCGAGCCGCTCCCGCATCATCGACGCCTGGACCAGCGCCAGCTGGCTTGGCCGCGAACCGATTCTGATCTTGAGCTTGGGCTTGAGCGACATGGGGGTTCAGTGCGCCGCGCGGTCACTCGGTGCCCGTGTCGTCATCGTCGTCCGCGTCGTCGAGATCGCGGACTTGCGCGTCCAATTCAGCACCGAGCAGGCGGCGGGCGACCTCGGCGGCAAACGCGGCATCGAGCGTTTTGTTGTCGTGATGCTTGAGGCCGGACAGAATGCGATGCAGCAGTTTGTTGGTCAGTCCGTGAGTAAGCAATTCGACTCGTTCGCGCACCGCGGGTTCCAGTTGCGCCAGCCAGCCGCGATGGCGTCCCATCTCGACGTCGCGCAGCCGTTCGACACTGTAGCGGATGTCCTTGATAGTGGGGGTCAGGTCGAGGCCCGCCAGCCACCTGAGGAACGATTCGAGTTCGAGCTCGACGATCTGTTCGGCCTTTTCGGCTTCGCGCTCGCGATCGCCGAGCGATCGTTTAACCAGCGCGCCGAGATCGTCGATGTCGTACAGATAGACGTTTTGCAGCGCGTTGAGCCGCTCGTCAAAATTGCGCGGCACGCCCATGTCGATCAGAAACATCGGCCGGTAGCGGCGCTCGCGAATCACGGACTCGAATTCCTCGGGGCCGAGCACCGGTTTGGTGGATGCGAGCGAACCGATAAGCACGTCCACCATCTTGAGGTGCGGCTTGTAGTTGCTGTACGGCACCGCGGTGCCGCCAAGCTCGCGCGCGAGCGCGACTGCGTGATCGAAAGTGCGCGAGGTGATCAGCAGCGACTCGATTCCGAGCGCGTTCAACTGGCGGGCGGTCAACTCCGCCATTCTGCCCGCGCCCATCAGCATCACGGTCTTGTCTTTCAACGTGTCGAAAATCTGGCCCGCAAGCGCGACTGCCACGGAACTGACGGAGACCGCTCCATGGCCGATAAGCGTGCCCTTGCGCACGTGCTTGGCGACGCTGAACGCCTTGTGGAACGCGCGATGCAGAATCGGGCCGACGCTGCCCGCCTCGGACGCCTGCGCGTAGGCGATCTTGAGCTGGCCCAATATCTGCGGCTCGCCAACGACCATCGAATCGAGACTCGCACCCACGCGGAACAGATGACGCGCGGCGTCGCGCCCGGCGGAACTATAAATCACGTCGGCGAACGCGGCTTGCGCGACGTTTCGATCGGCGGCCAGAAACTTCAGCGTGTCATCGGCCGCGCGCGCCGGATCGGAGGCGACGCCCACCACCTCGACCCGATTGCAGGTCGAAATCAGCGCCGCCTCCAGGACCGCGGGTGACGAGTCCCGCAGCCTGCCCAGCGCAGCAGCGATCTCCTCGTCGGCAAACGCCAGGCGTTCACGCAACCCAACCGCAGCGCTGCGATGGTTTATGCCGACGATAAATAAAGTCTGATCCATTTTCAGCCGAAACTGCCGCCGTGTTTGCCCGGAAAAATCAGGTTAACGCCCACGATCGAAACAACCAACAGGCTGAACACCACCAAAGTGAGCGCCGCGGCGCGCCGCCCGCGCCATCCTATCGTAAGGCGGGATTCGAGCAGGCCCGCGTAGAGCACCCAAATCGCCAGCGACCAGCATTCAATGGGCTCCCATGACCAGAAATGACCCCACCTCGCGTCGGCCCAAATCGCGCCGCTCACGATCGCCAGGCTGAGCATGATGAAGCCCCATCCCAGCAGGCGATAGTTGATTCGGTCAAGCTTTTCGAGACTCGGCGCGCCTTCGTTGGCCGGACCGATCGCGCGCTTGGACTTGAGCCGCGACTCGTAGGCCAGGTAGGCGATACTCACGCTCGCCGCCAGCACGAACATCGCGTAGCCCAGGATCGCCAGGGTGACGTGAATCGGCAGCCATACGCTGCGCAGGGAAGCCGGCAAAACCACGCGCCCGCTGCTCATCGTGAGCGAAGCCGCTCCCAGAGCCAGAGTCACCGCCGGCGCCACGAATGCGCCGATCACCGCCAGCCTCAAGCGCACGATCATCAGCAGCCCCGCCAGCGCGGTAAGCCAGGCAAGAAACGATAGCGCCTGCGCAAAATTGGCGACCGGAATATTGCCGGCCTGCAGACCCCGCGCGGTCAAATCGAAAGCATGAAAGACCACGCCCGCGCCGAGTATCGCAACTGCGTAGCCGGTCGCTTGCGTACGGCCCGACAAACGATCGAACACAAACAACGCGGCAGAGAGCGCGTAACAAGCAAGCGCGGGCAATAGCCATAGCGTGTCCATCGGCATGCGGTTCACTCCGGAACTTCCGTTGCGCGCGTGAGGCCGAGCGCGGCCGAGTCGATTCCGAGCCGGTCCAGACCAACACCGCGACCCAAATGAGCGGCGAGTATCCGCTCGATCGCGGCCAGGTCGCCGATGGCGATCGCCTCGGGCAGCGCGGAGTTGGCCAGCTCCTTGAGCCGGCGCCTGCGATCGGCGGGATCGATTTCATCGGCATGCAACCGCCGGCGCGCAGCGCGCAGCACTTCGAGCGTGATCGCGTACTCGGTCCCGAACTGTTGCGCCAGCGTGCGTTTCAGCCGGGCCGCAAAGGCCGGCGACGCACCCGCGGTCGAGATTGCGATTTGGAGCGCGCCGCGCTTGACAACCGCGGGCGCGATGAACGTGCACAACTCGGGGAGGTCGGCGACGTTTATCGGGATTCCGAGCGCGCGCGCCTCGGCGGCCAGCTCGCGATGGAGTTTCGGATCGTCGGTCGCCGCATGGACCAGCACGCATCCGCGGATGTCGCCGCGCTCATAATCACGAGCGATGTGAGTCACGAGCCCGCGGGCAACGATCGCCTCCATCGAGCGCGACAGGCGCGGACTCACGACCGTCACGTGAGCGCCGGCCTCCAACAGCGACTCGACCTTGCCCGCAGCGACCTCGCCGCCGCCGACTACGGCACATTCGCGGCCGGTCACGTCGAAAAATATCGGGATGTATCCCATGAAACTTTCGTGAGTTTATTACATGATGACGTAATGAGACAGTCCCGACCGCCCGATGCGCCGCCGACACCGACGCGCCAATCTCCGCTCCGAGCAGTCAATCAATCCCGCGGGACCGTGCTCTGCGCGCGGCTCGAGAACGCCGGCGGTCTCGGCGGTCAGAGCCGCGGGCTGCTGGGTCGCGACGGCCTCGAGCCCGGAATGGGGATGCTATTCGATAACGGGCGATTCGCGCCGTTGATGTGGATGCACATGTTCTTCATGCGTTTCGCGATCGATATCGTTTTCCTGGGGCGCGGCAACACGGTCATCAGGATCAATCGGCGCCTGAGGCCGTGGCGCGTCTCCTCGATCGTATTCGGAGCGCGAAAAGCACTCGAGCTTCCGGCTGGCGCGGCGGACGAGAGTTCGACGCAGGTGGGTGATCAGATCACCTTCGAACCTGTCAACTAAAGCCGAAAGGCTCGTAGAGCCAGCTAGGCTGCGATTCAGAACGCCATACCCTCCATTTAGTGGTTGGAATCGAAAATGACTACAATTTGTTGATTTCTATCGTTCAACCAGTTCATGTTTAGTTAAAAGCCCTCTGACTCTTTTAAGCTTTCCAATGACGCGCGTTTTAGACCCTAATCTGTTGCGGCTTCGCAACCGAGAGTTGCATCAGTGCGCGCATTAGCCTATGGTAGTCCCGCTTAAAGCAAAAAAGTCGAAGAGATTGCTGAATAGATCAAGATGGCACGAGAGATGCTCCGTCTCAGTCCCGCCCTGGCACCAGCGAAAGTTGCCGCAAGCGAGGATTTTCTTCCGCGGGGAAGAATAAATCGAGACAAGCTGGCGCCGTTGGACTGCGGCGCGAGGTTGAACGGGGGGCGTTAATTAATGGGGACAATGCCAATTTCGGCAAAAAAAGGACAGGAGGACACGGGAAAATGGATATGATCACGAGAATGTTTGTGAAGGTGCGCGAGTATCAGCGCGGTCAGACGATGGCAGAATACGCGTTGATCCTCGCCGCAGTCGCAGTCGTGGTGTTCGCCGGCTACGAGCTCTTGGGTACGAACATCAAGAGCGCGCTGAACTCAGTGGACAGCCAACTCTAGTCGAGAAGCATGAATTCCGGGGTGGCGGAATAACCCATCCGCCACCCCACATAAAAATTAATCAGACAAGGAGAGGAAGGTATGGATGCGCTCAGCAAGTTTATCGTTCGGATCCGGGAGTATCAGCGCGGTCAGACGATGGCGGAATACGCGTTGATCCTCGCCGCAGTCGCAGTCGTGGTGTTCGCCGGCTACGAGCTCTTGGGTACGAACATCAAGAGCGCGCTGAACTCAGTGGACAGCCAACTTTAGCATGTCCCGGTTGGGGTTGGTTGACTCAAACATCTAGCTGTCGATGGCCTGACGGTCGTCAGGAGTAATG
>NZ_DATCTO010000021.1 GCF_036567905.1 Candidatus Binatus sp. | reverse complement strand
GTTGGCGGGCGCGGCCCCTGCCAACGGCTCAATACTGCGCTGCCATCGCCACGGCCAGGGGTGACCTCTGCACCCAGTGTTAAAACAAAGATCCGGGACTTCGTCCCTGTTAGAAGGGTTATGGGGGGAAGTCGTAGCTCTGTTTCCGTGTCATTCTAGAGCGAAAGTTGCTGTAGCGAAGAATCCCGGATCCGGCATTGAGCAATGGCAGTCACTTTTTCCAAAAGTGGCCGGAAATAATGCTGTCCTGCTGGGGTTTTGACGAAAACGTTTCACGTGAAACGTTGCAGGGGTGACCCCTGCACCCAGTGTTAAGGCCGCGCTCCGTTGTCGCGCGCGGCCCGTGCCAATGGCTTATTACTGCGCTGCCGTCGCCACGGCCGGAGGAATTTACCGCGCATTTTGCGAAACAGGGGTTATTTCTTAGGATCCAGACCCGAATGTTTCACGTGAAACGTTTTTAGTTCAGGAGAACGAATCACGAAGCAGGGGCTTGATGGGAGTGGACCAAGCGCTTTGCGTGAAGGCTTTCTGTTGGGCGTGACACCCATGCTCCTGGTGGGCATGGTTTACGTGACAGGCCGGTGTTTTAAAGTATCGTCGCTAAATCTCAGAATGCTCGTAATCAGGATCGTCTACAACCACGAACCGATTAATCCGAGGATCGTATCTTCGACAAAAGGCCATGCGCCGCTCGAAACCTCCGGCGTCTGCGTACTCGATCCATCCCATAATGTACAAGTTCCAACTAGGCGACCTATCAGGAAACCTCATGTGACCAAGTTCTGTATGGCTAATGTCGAGCACCTTATCGGACTGAAAAATGACGGTCGCCCTTCCGCCAGCTTCGATATTGCCCGCAAGGGGATTGTTTCCGTTCGCCCCCTCGTAAGGGCGACGCATTGGCAATGGCCCTTGTCGCCAGTGAACTACGCAATGGCTCTCAGTGATCTTGGCAGCCGTGCCTCCGATATTCGCGGCATAGAATTGGCCCGAAACGTAATGGCCGCGAACAAAAATCATTGGAAACGGATCGGTTGGAGCTTCCTCGCCCAAGGGTGGATGTACGACAAAATTCCGAACGGTCAGCTTGGGCCGGAATTGCAGATTCAGGGCTTTGTTGGCCGTGTCGGCGCTCTCTTTCGCCAGCGCAGCTTGCGTTCGAGTCGCGTTCAACAAACCGAGCGAGATCAGAGCGTAGAGAAGAGTGACGCCGAGGATTCCCCAATCCGTAACCGTGGGCCGCTTATACCATTTTTGTTTGGGCTTGTTCTGCTCTATGGGGGCGCTTGGTTGAATTATTTGAACTGGCGCTGGCTGGACGACAATCGTAAACGATGGCGTGGCTATTTGGGATTTGTTGTTACCGCTGCGCTCATGGGCCGTGGGTTGGTTTTGATGTTTTTTGTCGCTTCCGCTTACGTTGTTTCCGGCGCTTAGAAGTAATACCGACGCGATCAGGATCAACACCGACAATGGCTTTGAGAGCTTCATGGAACGTTAGCGGATGGAGTGATACCGGTTTGGCTTTTGGCACGAAACCTCCTAGTACGGCAAGCGGTACTGCCCGCCGCGATCAACGCGGAGTTTAATCGCCTCGTCGCTACGCTGGGGCTTGCACCGTGAGGGCTTTGCAGTGCGCGGCCCGATTGTTTTGGTTTCAGTCGGCAAATACCGGCTAGAGCTTCTCGGGCCGGTTTCTGGCGGCGTGACATACACGGAGGATCTCGGGACGCGAGAGGAACTTGGAATTTGGACCCGCACCCGACGCTCGACGAGTCGCGTCGGCCTCTCCCTGTCAGGAGAACTTTGCATAACCGGATGTTGATGCTGGAGCAAGACGCGCTGGCGCGCGAGATCCTTCGCGTTGCTCAGGATGACACAAAGAAGCGAGCGGCCACTCGGGTCATTCTGAGCGAAAGCTGCTGTAGCGAAGAATCTCGACGGACGCTCTGGCGTCCGGCGTTAGTTACGCAAAGCTCTCCTGTCAGGGTGAGGCAATCCGGGATTCTTCGCTGCGCTCAGAATGACACAAAAAAAGAGCGCGCCAGCGCTTATCGCTTCAGCACCAGTATCGGGTTATGCAAAGATCTCCTGACAGGGAGAGGAAACAAAAACCCCGAACAGGTTACGCACAGCTATCCTTCAGACGGAGTAGGTGGCGCGCTGCAATCCGAGCTGATAGCGGGTCGCGTCGATCAGGTTCTGCATCAGCGCCAGCACAGTCATGGGACCGGTGCCGCCCGGATTGAGCGTAATCCATCCCGCGACTTCCTTCACGGCTTCGAAATCCACATCGCCGGTGAATATTCCGGGACCGACACGTCTGAAGCCAACGTCAATCACGCAGGCGCCCGGCTTCACCATATCCGCCGTGATCAGATAGGGCCGGCCGGTGTCGGCGCCGACGCACGGGATGAGGATGTCGGCCTCGCGGCAAATCACGGCGAGATCGCGCGTGTGGCGATGGCACCACGTAATCGTTGCGTTGCGCAGCCGCCCGCCGAGAATCAGCGCGGTCGGCTTGCCGGCGATATCGCTGCGCCCGATAACCACGGCGCGCGCACCCTCGACGGGCACCCGGTAGTAGTCGAGCAAGGTGAGCACGCCGCGCGGAGTGCACGGGATGAAGCGTCCCCACTGACCGCGATAAAAGCCCCCGACGCTGGACGCGCCGATCGCGTCGAGATCCTTCTCGGGCGCGATCGCGTCGAACAGTCGGAAGCGATCGACCGAATCGGGGATCGGCAACTGGAGCAGTATCGCATTGACGCGCGCATCGGCGTTGAGTTCCTCGATCACGCTGAGCAACGCGCCGGTGGTCGCATCCGCCGACGGCATCCGCACCGTGCGGCTGTCGCATCCAAGCTCGCCAGCCACGCGCTGCTTGTTCTTTACGTATTGACGTGAGGCAGGATCGTCGCCGACCAGGATCGCCGCCAGCGATGGCGTGCATCCGAACTCGCGCTTGAGCTCGTCGACGTGGGCGCGCAGCTCCGGCATCAGATGCGCGCTCAGCGCCCGGCCATCCATGATGATTGCAGCCATCGGGTATCAGTCGATTATAGCACCGGATCGCGCCGAGCAAGGCGCTGTGGACAGAAGCCGGGCGGTTGTTGGCAGATCACGCGCGGTTGTCTCGTTCGGCGCAAAAGCGTCTGTTAGGATTTTGCCGCTGATGAATGCGCCCAAGCGCACTGTTCTGTTCGACCTTCACCAAAAACTCGGCGCGCGGATGACGGTTTTCGGTGGTTTCGAGATGCCCGTGAGTTACAGCGGGATTATCGAGGAGCATCTTGCGGTCCGCAATTCGGCGGGAATTTTCGATCTGAGTCATATGGGCGAGTTTGAAATCAGCGGACCGCACGCGCTCGGCACAATCGAGCGGGCGTTCACCAATTCCGCGGCGCGGCTCAAGCAAGGCCACGCGCAGTACACGATTATGTGCGCGGAGGATGGCGCAACGATCGACGACTTGATCGTGTACCGGCTCGGACCGGAACGCTACATGCTCTGCGTCAACGCATCCAACATCGATGCGGATCGCGAATGGATCGCACAACTCAACGGCGGGCGGGCGAAGTTCGAGGATGTAAGCGACGCCACCGCGCTGGTCGCAGTTCAGGGACCGCAGGCTGTCGCGATATTGGCAACGCTGGCGGAGTTTCCAATCGTCAACGTCGCGCGCTTCGGCGTCGCCGGCGGACTGATCGCGGGAATCACCTGCCTTGCGGCGCGCACCGGCTACACGGGCGAAGACGGCTTCGAGCTGTTCGTGGAAAACGCCGGCGCGCGCCAATTGTTCGAAGCGATTCTCGACGCCGGCGCCGGCGTCAATGCCAAACCGGTCGGGCTGGGCGCGCGTGACACGCTGCGGCTCGAAGCCGGGCTGCCGCTGTACGGTCACGAACTGGATCGCAATTCGTCGCCGCTTGAAGCGGGCCTGGCGGCCTTCGTAAAGCTGGGGCGTCCGTTCATCGGCGCGGCCGCACTTGCCGCGCAACGCGAGGCGGGGCTGAAGAAGACACTGGTCGGGCTGCAGACCGACGACGGCAGGATGGTCGCGCGCCAGGGCTACCGGGTTTTTCGAAACGGCGATGAGGCCGGCGTGGTGACGAGCGGGACGTTCGCGCCGTCGATTCAACGGCCGATCGCGATGGCATATCTGGCGGCCGCAGGCGCGAAGAATCCGCCCGCCGTCGGCGAATCGCTCGAAGTTGAAATTCGCGAGCGCAAAATCCGGGCAACCATCGTGGCGCGGCCGTTCTATCGGCGCGGTGAGCCAACTGCGGCATCAACCGCGCGCGTGTGATTAAATTGCTGGTGAAGCGGAGGCGGAGCCGGGCGGAGGACAACTTGATTCCATGAGATTCATGCCACAAACCGAGCGCGATGTCGCGGCGATGCTCGAGACGATCGGCGCAAAGCATCTTGATGACCTGATCGCGCATGTGCCGGCGAGCCTGCGCGCGAGCGCGACAATCAATCTCGACCGCGGGCGCAGTGAAGCGGATGTGGTCGGCGAGATTTCAGCGCTGGCGGCTCGCAACACAGGTGCGTCGGGTTTCTCAAGCTTCCTGGGCGCCGGTTACTATCGCCATTTCGTGCCCGCGGCGGTGCGCGCGGTCATCGCACGCGCCGAGTTCGCGACCAGCTATACGCCGTACCAGGCCGAGGCGAGCCAGGGGACCACGCAGGCGATTTTCGAGTTCCAGACGCTGATCACGCAACTCACCGCGATGGAAGTCGCCAACGCCAGCATGTACGACGGCGCGTCGGCCGCGGCCGAGGCGGTGCTGATGGCGCGGCGGTTGATGCCCAGGCGCCCGGTCGTCGCACTCTCGCGAGCGCTGTGGCCGGAGTATCGCGCGACCATTCGCACCTACCTGAGTGCGCTCGAGGGACTCGACCTCGTCGAGGTTCCGTTTGACGACGCGACCGGCGCGACCGACTTGTCCGCGCTCGATCGTATCGCCAACGATCGCTTGCTGTGCATGGTCACCGGCTATCCCAACGCGCTCGGCATAATCGAACCGCTTGGCGCGATCGCTCAAATCACGCATCGCGCGGGCGCACTGGCCATTTCCGCCACTGCCGAGGGCATCGCGCTGGGTCTGCTTCGCGCACCGGGCGAACTTGGCGTCGATATCGCCGTCGGCGAGGGTCAAAGTTTCGGGCTGCCGCTTCAATTCGGCGGACCCGGCGTTGGCTTCATGGCCGCGCGGCTGACCCATCTGCGCCAGATGCCCGGCCGGTTGGTGGGACAGACTCGCGATCGTGACGGCCGCCGCGCGTTTTGCCTGACGCTCAGTACCCGCGAGCAGCATATCCGCCGCGAACGGGCGACCTCGAACATCTGCACTAATCATTCTCTGTGCGCGCTGGCGGCGACGGTCTATCTCTCACTGATGGGCCGGGTTGGACTGCGCGAGCTGGCGGAGCAAAACGTCGAGCTGGCGCATCAGGCGGCCGCGGTGCTGGAGGTTGCGGGCATCCGCCGGCGCTTTTCGGGACCGTTCTTCAACGAATTCGCATTGAAGCTTGCGAACCCCTTGGCCGCTCTGGAAGCGGCTGAGCGCAGGCAAATCCTTGCCGGCGTCGCACTCGGCAGCGATTATTCCGAACTCTCCGACGCGCTCCTGGTTTCGGTCACCGAAATGAATCTGGGCGGCGAGTTCAGCCGGCTTGCGGCGGCAATTGCGGAGGTGCGGTGATGGCAAGTGCGGGCAGAATCGGCCCAGTCGCGGTCGCTGAAACTCCTGCGACGCCCCAACGCATCGAGCCGGTGGCGGGCGTGCCGCTTATTTTCGAACTTTCATCCGAAGGCCGCCGCGGGGTGGACCTGTCGCCGCGTGCCGCCGGCCAGCGGCGCGGCGCTGAAATCATCGGCGTGGAGCTTTGCCGCGAGGATCTTCCGGGCTTTCCCGAACTCAGCGAGCCGCAGGTGCTCCGGCATTTCATCCGCCTGTCGCAGCTCAACTTCGCGCAGGCGCTCCAGTTCTATCCGCTTGGATCGTGCACGATGAAGTACAACCCGGTGGTAAACGACGAGCTGGCGGCGCTTGCGGGGCTGGCGGGACTGCATCCCGCGACCCCGGCGCATCTTGCCCAGGGCGCGCTCGAACTGCTCGCGCGGATGGAAGCGGCGCTGGCCGAGATCACCGGGATGGACGCGGTGTCGCTGCATCCCGCGGCCGGTGCGCAAGGCGAGTTGACCGGGCTGCTGATGGTCCGTGCGTATCATCGCAAGCGCGGCCAAGCACGGCACAAGGTGATCATCCCGGATACTTCGCACGGCACCAATCCGGCCAGCTGCACGCTGGCGGGCTTCGAAGTGATCGTCGCGAAATCTAACCGGCGCGGCTATATGGAAGCGGACGAGGTTCGCCGGCTGGTGAGCGACGACGTGGCCGCGATGATGGTGACGAATCCAAACACGCTGGGAATTTTCGAGCCGGAGATCCAGGAAATCGCCGCGGCCTTGCATGACCGCGGCGCGATGCTCTACCTCGACGGTGCGAACATGAACGCACTGCTCGGCGTTGCAAAGCCTGGACACATGGGCGCGGACATCGTCCAACTGAATTTGCACAAGACTTTTTCGACTCCGCACGGCGGTGGCGGGCCGGGCGCGGGGCCGGTCGCGGTGAAAAAGCATCTCGAGCCGTTCCTGCCGATGCCACGCTTGAAGCGTTGCGCCGCCGGCTATGAATTCGACGCCGAGCGGCCGGATTCGATCGGACGGATGCGATCGTTTCACAACAATTTCGGAATGATCGTGCGCGCGTACGCGTACATCCTCGCGCTCGGCGGCGACGGTCTGGGGATGGCGAGCCGGCTGGCGATCCTCGGCGCTAATTACCTGCGCAAGCGGCTTCAACCGCACTTTCCAAGCGCGACCGGCGAGCCGTCGATGCATGAATGCGTGCTCTCGCACGACCTTGAAAAGCGCGCCGGCGTGAGCACGCTCGAAATTGCCAAACGCCTGCTCGATTTCGGAATCCATCCGCCGACGATCTATTTCCCGCTGGTGGTGCCGGGTGCGCTGATGATCGAGCCGACCGAGACCGAGAGCAAGGAAATCCTGGACAGCTTCGTCGATGCGATGGAACGGATTTACGACGAGGCGCTGAACGATCCCGAGCGGGTCAAAAACGCGCCGCAGACCTTGCCGGTCTCGCGCGTGGACGAGGCCGCGGCCGCGCGCCACCCGATTCTGCGGTGGGAGAAGAAGGCGTAGCGGCGGAATTTATCGGGCGAGGCCCGCGATCTTGAGTGCGCGCTGGTAGTCGCCGGGAGCGTTCAGGTTGAGGAAACTATGCAGGTGCGGATCGAGAGCGAGAAGATCGTTCTCGGAAATCCGCCTCGTATTGACCGCATCGGCGATCGCAATCAGACGCGACTCTCCCCGCATGGCAAGCGCCGCCAGAACGCCGGCGCATCGCTTGCGATACGCGGCGTGCAGCGGTTGAGGCTTTTCGCCAACGATCGGAATCGCCGCGTCGAAGTCATCAAGCATCGCGACGATCGCCGCCGCGACCTCGGAATCGAGCAGCGGCAGATCGCATGAGCAGCCGAACGCGATTTCGTTGCTAACGGCGTCCAGGCCGCGCCGGAGCGCGTCCAAGGGTCCCTGATACGCGGTTTCGTCGCGCACTATTTTTATCGCGGGGAGATCAATTTGAAGCGAATCCTCAGACTCGGGGGCCGCGACGACTACGATCTCCGCAAAGCGCCGCCTGAGCTCGGAGATAATTCTCGTCAGGATCGGGACACCGCCGAAATCGAGAGCCGCCTTGGGCCGGCCCATCCGGGAACTGCGTCCTCCCGCGAGGACGATTGCACTGGCGGCAACTGTCGAGCTCATGGCGCGGAGTCTAACAAAGCAATCCCCGGCAATCGCGGGATCGGAACACTAATCCGCCGCGGCGTTGCTTCCGGGCACGCGATTTGCGCGCAGTTCGGTGCCGATGATCCGCAGGGCCTCGGGATGAAAGATCAGTGCAAGATGCCCGACCTCGTGAAGCGTCACGATCCGCGCGAACGCGCTGCGAGTAATCAACGCCTCGATCGGCGCCGGCACGACAGGGTCATCATCGCCGAAAATTCCGATCTCGGCGGGACTCCGTTGACCGTACGAATACGGCGAGCCGAGCGTGACGAGCGAGCGTACCGCACCCTTTGGCGCGCCAGCTGCGTAGCGCCGGGCTACGGTGCCGCCGAGGCTGTGGCCGATCAGATGAGCGCCCTTTGCGCCGGATTTTCCCTCTACGATGCGCCCGAGGTGCGCGGCAGAATCATCGATCGACTGCCATCGCGGGTACTCGAGGTATGACAGGTTGTCGAATCCCGCCAGCCGCAGGTACGCTGCAAGCGCCAACAGATTGGCGCGGCTGCCGCCGAAGCCGTGAATAAGAATTACCGGCTCGCTGGCCGGCGCGGAGAAATACGGCTCGCCCCTCTTGACCAGCCAATCCAGTGGATACGAGCCGATCAATGCGCCCGCAGCGGCGATTTCAGCAATCAAAGTTTTCGAGTTCACTATTTTGAGCCTTCCCCCGTCCCACCCTTTCTCCAAGACTAAAGCTAATCACACCGTATCGCCGCGGCAACCAGCTTCAGCGGGGATTTGCGCCTGCGTGTGCGACCGGCGCACAATGCCAAAAACGCGACGCCCCTACCCTCAGTTCCATGCCGCGGCGCCCATATCGAGGTGACGGTTATGAGCGCAGCCAAGCGCCAATCCAAAGGACCGGTGCGCGGATACTTTTTCGACAAATCGGTGGTCATAACCGGGGCGTCGAGTGGAATCGGCCACGGCGTCGCGCTCGCGTTCGGCGAACAAGGGGCGCAGGTCGCGCTGCTCGCACGCCGGCGCGTGCAGCTCGAAGAACTCGCGCATAAGATCAACCAGGCAGGGGGCAAAGCGCTCGCGCTCGATTGCGACGTGACCGATCGCGCGCGCGTATTCCGGGCGATTGAGCAGGTTAAAGAAGCATTCGGAAGAGTTGACATCCTGATCAACTCGGCGGGATTGCTCATCTCGGATCCGGTCGAGCAGATGCGTCCCGAAGATCTGGAAAAGATGATGGCGATAAACGTCTTCGGCGCGCTCAATGCGATACAGGCGGTGCTGCCCGTGATGCGCAAGGCCAAGTCGGGCAGCATCGTGAACATCTCGTCGCTGGCGGGGCGCCGCGGCGTCAGTCCGCTCGGCGGCTACAGCTCGACCAAGTTTGCGCTGGTGGGAATGACGGAAGCTCTGCGCGTAGAGTTGTTCAATACCGGGATAAAAGTGTCGCTCGTGATGCCCGGAGTGATCGACACGCCCATGGCGCGCGATGCGCTCAAGGACGATTCGCTCAAGAGCGTATCCGCCATGATGGCGATGCCGGCGCGATGGGTGACGTGGGCGGTGCTGGCCGCGGCCGCGTTCGGGCTGACGGAAGTGGACGTTCCTCCCGGCGCCGCAGTCGCGGAGAAACTCGCGTCGTTGTTCCCGGGCGTCACCGACGCGGTGCTGAGCGTCGGCACCAGCATCATGCGGAGCGCGGGCGCACTTATGGGCGGCCCGGCCAAGCCACAGCACAAAGCAAAACCGTAAGCATGTAGCAAATCTCTACATAAAGTATGGCGTCGCCAACTGGTCGAATTTGCCGTACATCAGCCACACCCGCACGTTGAATGCGTGTGGATGCTCGACCGGCTCGCGGCCTACCGTCTTGAGCCCGAGCTGTTTGTACATCTCGTAGAGCGGATCAACCGGATTTGTGATTAACAACTTGGGACGGCGCGAAAAGAGAAACAATCGCGCGGTGTCCGACATCATCTTGACCAGGCCCTTGCCCTGGTAGTTCGGGTCCATCACCATCCCGCCAAATTCGAACACTTCCGACGCGAGCAACCCCTTGAACAACTGCGGCGGATACAGATGGCCAAGCGTCAGCGGCGCGTCAGCCAGGCATCGCGCCCAAAACGCGCCAAGCAGTGGCGGGCGCCGTTGCTCGTTGCCCAGACCCACCGCGTAGAGGCCAAAATGGATCGCCAGCGGCCATAGCAGCGCGTGCACGCGCTTTTCCTGTACGTTTAGCGTGCTCCAGGTCCGCTTGTGGAGCGCGGCGAGCTCGCGCAAACCCAGCGGAGTGCCGATCGGACGAACTTCGAGCCGCCCTTCGAGCTCCGAATGCCCCGGCGGACGCAGCCGCGGCGATTGGGGCTCGCGCGCTTCGCTCCTGGCCTTTTCTCGGGCCTCTTCGGCAGTAGATCGTTCGGTCAGCGTCTCGACCGGATTTGCGGGATTGATTGGCTGATGGGTGCGACGAGGCACTCGCGACGAGACCGTCGCCTCGATCGGGCCATCGTTGTTGCCGGCCGCCATTGGTGAACCCCACCGCGCCGTCGGACCTGCGGCGACGCCGATTCCACACCACCCGCTTGATGCCGTCCCCTCGGGACGGCTCATCCTCACGCCGTAAGACGTGCGCCGGCCGCAATCGGTCTAACGCGGCATGACGCCAACCCCTACTGGCTCACTGCCGTCAATAATAGGGAATCGAGGGGTCAAGCGAAACATGGTTGGGCCTCGAAGGCATGATTTTTTTGCTTCCCCCGAACGCAGCGCGCTGCGCGGCGGCACAAAAAAAGGGCGCCCCGTCGGGCGCCCTTGCCGGAAAATTCGAACTGTTTTCGACGACCGCGTTAGCGGCCAATCCTTATCGCATGCCTACCCGATCTTGGCCCAGACGGACTTGATCTGCGTGTACAGATCGATCGCGTACCTGCCCAGCTCGCGGCCGAAACCGGACTGCTTGTAGCCGCCGAACGGAGACATCGGATCGAGAATGCCATAGGTGTTGATCCAGACCGTGCCGGCCTTGAGCTTGCGCGCGATCGTGTGAGCGCGGTTGATATCCTTGGTCCACACGGCGGCGGCCAACCCGTAGGTCGTGTCATTGCCCTGGAAGACGACGTCGGCCTCGTCCTTGAACGGGATCGCCGCGGCGACGGGGCCGAAGATCTCCTCGCGCGCGATTTTCATCTGGTTGTTCACGCCGGTGAAAACCGTCGGCTGGATGAAGTATCCGGCTTCCTGTTTGCCCGGCTCGCCGCCGGTCTTGGCCTTCGCGCCCTCTGCCTTGCCGGCTTTCAGATATCCCTTGACCCGATCGTGCTGCTCTTTGGAAACCAGCGGGCCCATGCGGGTGTTGGGGTCCAGCGGATTTCCGAGCGTCAGTCCGGCGGCCATCTGCGACAGCGAATCGGTGAACTGATCGTACACGCTTTCCTGCACGAACACGCGCGAGCCGGCGCAGCAGACCTGCCCCTGGTTCATGAAGATGCCCAGCGCCGAGCCGAACACCGCCGACGGCATGTCGGCGTCGGGAAAAATGATGTTGGGCGACTTGCCGCCGAGCTCGAGCGATACCCGCTTCAAGTTGCCGGCCGAGGCCTTCAGGATAAGCTTGCCGACTTCGGTCGAGCCGGTGAAGGCGACCTTGTCGATGTCGGGATGCTCGGCGATCGAGCTTCCCGCGCCGGGGCCGAAGCCCGTGATGATTTGCACGACGCCATCGGGCAGGCCGGCCTCGCAGATGAGCTCGCCGAGGCGAATCGCGGTCAGCGGAGTCTGCTCGGCAGGCTTCAGGATGACGACGTTGCCGCATGCGAGCGCGGGCGCAATCTTCCACGACGCCATCAGCAGCGGGAAATTCCACGGTATGATCTGTCCGCACACGCCGACCGGCTCGCGCAGCGTGTAGTTGAACATCGACGGATCGGACGGGTTGGTGTCGCCGTAAATCTTGGTCGCGAAGCCCGCGTAGTAGCGGAAGGTCTCGGCAGCGAGGGGAATGTCGATGTTCGCGGACTCGAACAGCGGCTTGCCATTGTCGAGCGTCTCGAGCTCGGCGAGCTCCTCGGCATGCTGCTCGATCAGGTCCGCGATCTTGAGCAGGAATCGGGTGCGCGCATGCGGGGTGATGTTCGCCCATTTGAAGTCTTCGAAGGCTTTGTGCGCGTGCTTGACAGCCTCGTCCACGTCGGCCTTGTCGCCCTCGGCGACCAGGGCCAGGACTTGCTCGTTAGCCGGGTTGAGAGTCTCGAAAGTTTTGCCGGATTTCGACGGCGCCCATTTGCCGTTGATGAGCAGTTTCTTGGGCGAGCGCTTGAGGAACTCAAGCGCTGCGCTCGACTTGGCGCCGTGAGTTGCTGATTCCAATGACGCTGATGCTGATGCCATCTTTCCTAATCTCCTATCGGTGATGTGTCGCCGTGCGCCGGCCGCGAAGACTGCCCCGCGGCAATCGACGTGGCGATCGGCATAGAGCCTGACTAACACTCGCACTCTAGTAAATCGAGATGGGTTCGGCAAAGCGAAAAGTTGGCGCGCGCCCCTTGCTATTGCGTCCGCTCACGACGCGCCGCGCAGGCGGTTTTGCCCATTGCTCCCATCACGGCTATTGTGGACCGCAATCGCATCAGTGGCAGTCAAGCAAACACCCCTCATCGCGCAGTATCTGAGCGTCAAACAGCGCGTTCCCGACGCGATCCTGTTCTTCCGCCTCGGAGACTTTTACGAGATGTTCTTCGAGGACGCCGAAGTCGGCGCGCGCGTGCTCGACATTCAGCTAACCTCGCGCAACAAGGACGGCGTGCCACTGTGCGGCGTGCCGTACCATTCCGCGGAACCGTACATCGCCAAACTGCTGAAGGCCGGCCACAAGGTTGCCATCTGCGAACAGGGGACGCCCGACGCCAGGTCTCCCAAGCTGATGCCGCGGCAAATAGTCCGCGTGATCACGCCCGGCACCGTGGGCGAGGAGATGGTGCTGACCGCCGCCGAGAAGAATTACCTGGTCGCAGTCACCGCCGCCGAAGGCGCTGGCGCGGGGTTCGCGCTGGCGGCGCTCGACGTCTCGACGGGGGAATTTCTCGCCACGCAGGTTCGCGAGGCCGCCGCGCTGCGCGAGGAAATCGCGCGAATCGCGCCGCGCGAAATCGTAGTCGCCGCGCAGGCGCCCGGACATGACGGCGAGTTGGGCGCGCTGCTGAAGGACTTAAACTGTCCGGTGACGACGCTCGATCATGAATCGTTCAGCGCCGAGCAGGCGGCCGCGGCGTTCTCGAATCGTTTCGCGGCCGCCGCCGCGGATCTCCACGAATCGATCGCGCGCGCCGCGGCAATCGCGCTGCTCTACGTCGAAAACACCTTCGGCCGCGACCTGGCCCATCTCGAAGCGCCGCGTCTTTACCGGATCGCCGAGTACATGCTGGTGGATGAGACCACGCGGCGTCATCTCGAACTCGTCGCCTCGACCGACGGCGCGCGCAAGGGCTCGTTGCTGTCGATTCTCGACGAAACCCTGACTGCCGCCGGCGCGCGCACGCTTGGCAACTGGATCACCTATCCGCTGCTCGCGCTCGACGCGATCCACGCGCGCCACGACGCCGTCGAAGAGCTGTTCGATGCCGACCTGGGCGGCGCGCTGGCGGAATCCTTGAAACGAATCGGCGATCTCGAGCGGCTGGCGGGACGAATCGGCGCGATGCGGGCGTCGCCGAGGGATTGTTTGCGCCTGGCGGACGCGCTCAAGGCGGACGAGTCACTGAAAAAAGCGATGGGCGCGTTCAAGAGCCCGCTTATTCGCGAACAGGCCGCGCGGATCTCGCCGATGCCCGCGCTGGCGGCGCAAATCGCGGCGACGCTGTCCGACGAGCCTCCGGTGAATCCCCGCGACGGCAACGTGATTCGTCCGGGGCTCAGCGCCGAAGTTGACGAATTGCGCAGCCTGGCGTCCGGCGCCCGCGGCGTAATCGCGAAGTTGGAAGCGACCGAGCGCGAGCGCACCGCGATCCCGTCGCTCAAGGTGCGCTACAACAATATCTTCGGCTATTACATCGAGGTCACCAAGCCCAATCTCGAGCGGGTGCCCGCCGACTATGAGCGCAAGCAAACGCTGGTCAGCGCGGAGCGCTTCACCACGCCCGCGCTCAAGGAACTCGAGCGCAAAATCCTGACCGCGGAATCGGGACTCAAGGAACTCGAACTCCAGATTTTCACAAAGCTGCTCCGCGACTTGCAGTCGCACGCCGCCACGATACTTGAAACCGCTCGCGCGGTGGGCGAATTCGACGCGATCATGTCGCTGGCGAAAGTGGCGCGGCGCCGCGGCTACGTGCGTCCCACGATCAACACCGGCCTGCGGATGCGGGTGCGCGACGGACGCCATCCCGTGCTCGAAGCCGGGATGCGCCCGGGCGAGTTCGTGCCCAACGACCTCGACGCGGAGCCCGACACGCGCCAAATCCTGCTCATCACCGGCCCCAACATGGCCGGCAAATCGACCTACCTGCGCCAGGTCGCGCTGATCGCGATCATGGCGCAAGTCGGCAGCTTCGTGCCCGCCGCCGAGGCCACCATCGGGCTAATCGATCGCGTGCTGACGCGAATCGGCGCGCGCGACGAACTGCGGCGCGGCGAATCCACCTTCATGGTCGAGATGAGCGAGACGGCGCGCCTGCTCAAGGGACTGTCGGAACGCAGCCTGCTGCTGCTCGACGAGGTCGGCCGCGGCACCAGCACTTTCGACGGGCTTGCGATCGCGTGGGCGGTCGCCGAATACCTGCACGATCAGACGCGCGCCAAGGTGCTGTTCGCGACCCACTTCCACGAACTGACCGATCTTGCGCGCGAGCGTCCGCGGGTCAAGAACCTGAGCATGGCGGTGCGCGAATGGGGCGCCGAGGTGATTTTCCTGCGCCGGGTTATCGAGCAGCCGTCGTCGCGAAGTTACGGGATCGAGGTGGCGCGGCTGGCGGGATTGCCGGATTCGATCATCAGCCGCGCGCGGGAAATTCTCGCCAACCTCGAGCAGGGCGAACTGGACGAGGCCGGGATGCCGCGAATCGCCCGCGATCGGCGCGCTACGAGCCCGCCGCCCCAGCTCGGTTTGTTCTCGCCACGAGACGAACGCGTCATCGATGAGCTCCGCGCACTCGACGTCGAACGGATGACCCCGATGGAGGCGCTGAACGCGCTCGCGCGTCTGGCCGCGCGCCTCAAGCAGCAGGGGTGACCCCTGCACCCAGTATTAAGGCCGCCCGCCGTTGGCGGGCGCGGCAGGCAAGAGAAGCAAGCTCAAATGAACTTCTTGAGCCGCGGCCAGATCTTTGCAATCGGGGCTGCCGGTTTGCGGCAAATGAAGATGTCGAGGCCGTTCTCGTAACCCATGCAGTAACGGCATCGGAACTTGGCCGCCGGGATCACTTCACCGAAGAACTTGGCCAGGCTCGCTCGGTCGCCACCAAGGACGATCACGGTATCGATCTCGCGATTGCCTAAGCCCCAGAACCAGTAGCTGTTGTGTCCCGAGGCCGCCGGCGGCAGCCCGTAGCGCGGACCAAAAAAATCGATCGCGCCAGCCTCGCCGTAATTGCTGGCGAAGATCGCGGTATGTGCGCGCTGGTCCGGGGGCAATGAAGCGTAAACTTGCGCGGCCGCCGCGACCATCTCGGGCCATCCGAACCGGTCGGCGAAATTCTGCGGCAGGATGCCCTGCTCGGTGCGCTCGCCGACGAGCGCGTTGTTCTGCCTGGGACCAAGCCGCTCGGCAAAGCTGGCGAGCGCATTCGGCGGCAGGAGCGGAATCGCAAAAGGTGCGGAGATTACTCCGGCGATGACTATCACCGCCACCGCGGCGCGGCGGATAGCAACGCCCCATTGCCGCGCGGAGCTGAACCGCTCGAGCGCTACCGCTCCCGCCGGGAGCATCAGCATATAGACGGACGCCGCGTAGTAGGCCTTGCCGCCCTGGAACGTCAGGGCGAACACCGCGACGTAGATCCATCCGATGAGACGATAGCGGCCGCTGTTTCCGAAAAAGCACCAGCCGAGACCCGCCATCCACAACGGCGCGACCAGCGGATTGAGCAGCATGAGTTGTGCGGCGGCAAAGGCGGGAATCGACGGGTGATAATTCTTATAGAGATCCGCGTTGTGCATGAACTCCAGCGTGGGAAAGCCGTGCCGCGCGTTCCAGATCACATAGGGCAGGAACAACAGCGTCGCGAGCGCGCCGCCGATCCACAGCCAGGGGCTCAGCAGATCGCGCCGCCTGCCGGTCAGGATCAACCCGGCCACGACGCCCAGGCACAGGAACAGCATCGAGATCTTGTTTTCCAGCCCAATCCCCGCGATCAGGCCGAACCATAGCCACAGACGCGCATCGCCAGTGTTGAGGATGCGCACGACGACCAGTCCCGCGGCTCCCCACAACAGAGGATCGTAGGCGTTCATCGAGTAGAATGCCGTCAGGCCCAGGAAAACCGGAGCGATAAGCACCGCCAACGCCGCCAGGCCCATCGCGAAGCGTCCACCCCCCATCTCGCGCGCCAGCATCGCGGCCACGATCACCTCGGCGCCATGCGCCAGCGCTGGAAACAGCCTGAGCGCGAACATCGAGGTGCCGAACAGATGCAGCTCGATCCACAGCAGGATGATCGAGAGCGACGGATGGTCGACGTAGCCGAATGCGAGATGGTGCGAACAGGCGATGTAGTAAAGCTCATCGCGGAAGTAGCCGTAGCCGCCCAGTCCAAGATTGGTGACCAGGTGGACCGCGACTGCGGCGAGTGCCAGCGCGACGATCGGCAAGCCGCCGACTGCAGCGCCGCAAACGGGCTGCGCCGAATTTGCCGGTGACGGCGGCGGCACGGCGGTAGATTCGCCGTTCAACACGCCCACAACGCTATGGATTGAGCCTGCGGCATCTGGTTCGGTATTCCTCGGATGGAGATTAGAGCAAACGACATGCCAGAACGACAACAATCTCCCCGCGATCAATTCGCCTCAGATCTCGTTGTGGGGCGTGGCGATCGGTCCAAGCGGCGGCTATCCTTGCATACTGGGCAGGGTTGCGGTGATGCGGAGAATGATGGCGGTTGCGGCGGCGGCGGCGACAATCGGCGCGATGGTTGCCCCGGTCATTGTCGGCGCAGGTCTTCCCGCGTCAGCGCTGACCGCCGCACGAATCGAGCATCGCGGCCCGACTCTCGAAATCCATTTCGGATTCAGCGGCCCCGCCCCACCACTCGAACTCAGCACGCACGGGATCGAACTCTGGGTCGAGCTCGGGCGCACGCGCATCGCGATCCCTCCGCGCCCGCTGTTTGGCTATGAAACGGCGCCGATTGCGAGCGTGCGCGCGATCGAGTTGGCCGGCGGCAGGTCGCGAATCGTCGTCGAGGTTATAGGCAAGGCCGACTATGCGATCGCGCGGCTGAGAGGCAGAAATGAAATAGTGCTGCGGGTCGCATCCGCCGGCGCGGACCCGAATATCGCGGCCCCGATGATCGTTCATGACGACGCCCCGCGGCGCCCCGCGGCGCCGGTCGCGCGCGCGGTCGCATTCGCGCCCGCGCCGAAGCCTCGTGCCAACTCTCGCGCGCAGCCAATCGCGTCCACGCCCTCGAACATGAGCGAGGAAATCCGGCAGCCGGGTCATTTCCTGGTGATGATCGATCCGGGTCACGGCGGCTACGATCCCGGCACGCAATCGTCGGCCGGCGCAGAGGAGAAGGACCTCGCTCTCCAAATCGCGACGCGGCTGAAATCCGCGCTGGAAGCCCGCGGTATCCGCGCCGAGCTAACGCGCTCGACCGACGTATTTATCAGCCTGGCCGAGCGCACGCGAATTGCGAATCGCGCCGGCGCGGACCTGTTCGTTTCAATCCACCTCAATTCGAGTCCGAACACCGACACCACGGGAATCGAAGTCTATTACCTGAACAACACCACCGACCGGGCGACGATTCGGCTGGCGCGAATGGAGAACGCCGGCGCGGGAGGCTATGGCGCAGCCGACGCCTCCAACTTAAACTACATCCTGACCGACTTGCGCCAGAACTATAAGGCGTCGGAAGCGGCCTCTGTGGCCAAGATGATCGACGCGCAGACGGTCGCCGATCTCGACGCCGGATTTGGACTGAAGGTGAACGCGCTGGGAGCAAAGATGGGACCATTCTACGTGCTGGTCGGCGCGCATATGCCGGCCGTGCTGGTCGAATGCGGCTTCATGTCGAACGCCGGTGAAGCCGCGCGGCTGGCGTCGGCGGACTACCAGGAGGTGCTCGCGGGCGCGGTCGCCGGCGCAGTAGCGCATTACTTCAACGCCGATCTGGCGGTGGGAAATCTGTGAGTCTGGTCGGGGGCGCGAATCGCGCCGAGCCTGTGCCAATTGCCGAGTCTTCGCCGCGCGGCCAGCAGGCCATCCTCGCGCAATTTGCCGCGAGCAAGCGGCCTGGCGCGATTGCGCGCGCCTATCTCGAATCGGTCCGCGCCGAGCTCGCCGAGCGCCATTTCGCCGGCGCGAGCGGCAGCGATATCGTGAGCGCGCTGACGGCGGCGATGGACGAACTGCTGCGCGCGCTGTTTTATTATGCGGACGCGGAACACGGCCGGCGATTTACCAAGCTCAACCAGAAACTTGCGGTGGTCGCGCGCGGCGGCTACGGGCGCGGCGAACTGAATCCGCAATCCGACGTCGATCTGCTGTTTCTGCACGATTACAAGCGTGGTCCATACGCCGAAGTTGTCACCGAAATAATATTGCACGCGCTTTGGGACGCAGGTCTGACGGTCGGATACGGGGTTCGCGCGGCCAAAGAATGCGTGCGGCTGGCGAACGAGGACCTGAAGGAAAAAACCGCGATCCTCGACGCGCGGTTCTTATGCGGCGACGAAAAGCTTTACGCCGATCTCGACAAGCTGCTGGTCGCCGACGTGCTCAATCGCAACCAGGACAAGTTCTTCGCCACCAAGCTCGAAGCAAGCCGCAAACGGCACGCCCAGTACGGCGATTCGATCTACCTGCTCGAGCCTCAGATCAAGGAAGGCGAAGGCGGGCTGCGCGATCTTCACACCGCGATGTGGCTGGCCAAGGTCAAATACAAAGTGCATTGCCTCGAAGAGCTGGTGCAAAGGGCCGTCATCACCGAGCCCGAAGCGGCCGAAGTGATCGAGGCGCGCGACTTTCTCTGGCGGGTGCGCAATTCGCTGCATTTTCTGACCGGGCGCCACTTCGATCAGCTCACCTTCGAGATGCAGGAACGGATCGAGCCGATGCTGGGCTTCAAGCCCGAGGAGGGACAGGCGGCGGGTTCCGCCTTGATGCGCGCGTACTACCAGCACGCCTCGACGGTGCATCGCTTTGCCGAGGGCTTGATCGCGCGGGTGACCGAGAACAGTTCCGGCGGGCGATTTTTTCGCCGCACGCCGACCCGCAAGATTCGCCCCGGGGTGATCGTTCAGCGCAATCTGCTGAGCATCGCGGATCGCGATTTTTTTAAGCGCGATCCGCTCAACCTGATCACGATCTACGCGGACTGCCAGGCGCAGAACGTGAGCCTATCAGGCAGCGGCTATCAGTTGGTGCGTGACAATCTTGAATTGATCGACGAGGCGATGCGCAAAGACCCGCGCGTCGGCGCCGCGCTGATGAAGATTCTGTCGGCGCGCCAGCGCGTCGCCGAAACGCTCGAGGCGATGCATCTGTCGGGCGTGCTCGGCGCGATAATCCCCGAGTTCGGCAACCTCTACGCGCGCGTTCTGCACGACCTCTACCATATCTACACCGTTGACCGGCATTCGCTGGTTGCGGTGCGCGAGCTCGAACGCCTGCGCACGGGAGAGTTCAAGGATCCGACCCCGCTGCTCACCGAGGTCGTGCGCGAATTCGACCACCTGCCGCTGGTGTTCCTTGCGCTGCTGCTGCACGACATCGGCAAGGGCCACGGCCATGACCATCATGAGCGCGGCGCCGGCCTGACCGCGCAAGTGTCACAGCGGCTTGGACTGAGCAGCGAGGAAATCGACCGTGTCGTGTTCCTCGTCCGCAACCATCTGCTGATGTCCCAGATCGCGCAAAAGGGCGACCTTGACGATCACACCACCGTCGAGGAATTTGCGCGTACCGTCGGCTCTATCAACCGCCTCAAGGCGCTCTACTTGCTCACCTATGCCGACATGCGCGCGGTGGCGCCGAAGGTTTACAACAATTGGCGCGACATGCTGCTGGGCGATCTCTACATGCGGGCGCTCAAGGTTCTCGAGCAGGGCGATCGCGAGGCGGTCGAACCCGCGCGCCGGCTGGCTACCGTCAAAGCTGCCGTCCGCGCGACCCTGCTCGCCGCGGGCGCGCCGGAGGCCGACGTCACCGCATTCCTCGACCAGATGCCCGACCGCTACTTCTTCACCGTGCCCGAAGCCGACATTGCGCTGCACTTCGACTTGATGCGCTCGCTCGAAGAGCGGCCGCTGGTCTGCCGCATCAGGCATTTTCCCGAACTGGAGTTCAGCGAGTTTATCGTCGTGACGCGCGATCAGCCGGGACTGTTTTCGATGATCGCGGGCGCGCTGACTGCCAACAATCTCAACATCCTGTCGGCGCGAATCACCACCCGCACCAACGGCGTCGCGATGGACGTGTTTCGCGTATCGCATTGGATGGGCGCCGGCTCGATGGCGATGGAAGAGGACCGCTGGCTGCGCGTCGAGCACGACCTCGAGCGCGTCATCACCGGCCAGCAGGAGATCGCGGAGCTGGTCGCCGCGGCGCACCACGTGCAGAGCTCCGGCCGCAAGTTCGTGCGCCACGTGCCGACCGAAGTCACGGTGGACAATCGCACCTCCGAGCAGTTCACCGTGATTGACGTCTTCACCCAGGACCGCGTCGGACTGCTGTTCGCGATCACCCACACGCTCTACCGGCTCGGCCTGCTGATTCACCTCGCGCGCATCTCAACCAACGCCGATCAGGCGCTCGATGTCTTTTACGTGAGCGATCGCGAGGGCGGGAAAATCGAGGATCTCGATCGGATGCGGGAGCTGCGCGCCGCCCTGCTCGAAAAGGTCGAACAGGATCCCGGCGCAGGAGCAACCGCGTGAGCGCCGCCGGCTGGGACGAGCTGATCGATCGCCATTTGTCGCGCCAGGCCGTCGAGCGCGGGCTCAGCCGTAATTCGATGGACGCATACGCGCACGACCTCAGCGTTTTTCAATCGTGGTGCCGCAAGATTGGGCTGAAGCCGGCGCAACTCGACGCCGCCACCCTGACCGCGTACCTCGAAGCGCTGGCGGATCGGGGGTTGGCGGTCAGTTCGCAGCGCCGCCATCTCGCCAGTCTGCACGGACTGGCCCGCGAGCTGGTGGACGAAAAAATCATCGAACGCGATCCCGCGCCGGCCGTGAAGCTCAGGCCGCATCCGCGCAAACTCCCGCGCACTCTGTCGCCGGGCGACGTGGAAAATCTCATCGCCGCGATCGATGCGCGCGATGCCCGCGGATTGCGCGACCGCGCGATGCTCGAAATGGCCTACGGATGCGGTCTGCGCGTTTCGGAACTGGTCGGCTTGCAACTGCATCAGGTAAATCTCGCAGCCGGCGCCGTGGTCGTGCTCGGCAAGGGCGGCAAGGAGCGGATGGTGCCGATGGGTGGCGCCGCGATTCGCGCGCTGAAGGCCTACCTGGATCGGCGCGATGAAATTCTGAATCCGGCCGGCGATGGCAAGCGCGGCAGGAACGAGGTTCCGCGCCGCGTCTGGGCGGTTTTCATTACCAGGCTCGGCCGCGCGATGACCCGGCAGGGATTTTTCAAGGCGCTCAAACGATGGGCCGCCGCCGATCCGCGCCTTGCATGGGTCAGCCCGCATACCTTGCGCCATTGCTTCGCCACCCATCTGCTCGAGGGCGGCGCGGATCTGCGCGCGGTGCAGGAGATGCTCGGCCACAGCGACATCTCGACCACGCAGATCTACACCCATCTTTCCAAGAGCCACTTGCGCAAGGTGCATCGCACGTTTCATCCGCGCGCGACCCGCGCGAGCGTGGTGGAAGGTACGGACTGATTTGGGCGACCTGAACGCAAGCATCGCGACCATCTGCATCGTCGCGCCGGCGATCATCTTCGCGATCATCGCGCACGAGGTTATGCATGGCGTGGTAGCGCTGCGGCTTGGCGACGATACCGCGCTTCGCGCCGGACGGCTCACGCTCAATCCGATTTCACACGTCGATCTCTTTGGGACGATTATCCTGCCGTTCGCGCTGTATCTGTTTGGTATGCCCGTGCTCGGCTACGCGAAGCCGGTCCCCGTCGATTTCCGCGTGTTGCGCGGCGGCCGGACCGGAATGTTGAAGGTGGCGGCCGCCGGGCCGCTGACGAACTTCGTGCTGGCAATCGTGAGCGGACTTGTGCTGCGGGTAATGCCGGCCTTTATGCACGGCTCGCTCGGCCCCACCGTCGCCGAACCGCTTGCTCGGATGATGCAGGCGTCGGTGATCGTCAATGTCGAACTGGGGGTCTTCAATCTCTTTCCCGTGCTGCCGCTGGACGGCGGTCGGGTGTTGTTCAGCATCCTGCCGCTCGCCGCCGCGCGCGCCTACGCGCAGACCGAGCGTTATGGCTTCCTTATATTGCTGTTGCTGCTGTATACGCATTGGCTGGATGTCGCGATCTATCCGGTCATGAACATGGCGCTGGGCGCGATCTCCTGGATGGTGCAACTGTGAGCAACGAAAACGAATCCAACACGCCGCCCAGACTCGGAGCCGACGCCGGGGTCCGCTTCCGGCTCCCGATTTACGAGGGCCCGCTCGACCTGCTGCTGCATTTGCTCAAGCGCGCCGAGCTCGACCCGCACGAAGTCACCGCCAGCGTAATCACCGAGCAGTACCTGGCATGGCTCGAATTGCTCGACCAGTTGAACCTCGACGTGGCGGGCGAGTACCTGGTGATGGCGGCGACGTTGCTGTTGATCAAGTCGTTCGCAATGCTGCCGCATCCCGAGCTCGCCGACACCGAGGAAGCCGAGGAGCTCAAGCGCGACCTGATCGAACGGCTACTGGAATATCAGCGCTATCGCGAGGCGGCTGAAAAGCTGGCGGAGCGCGCCCTGCTCGGCCGCGACGTGTTCACCACGCCCGGCGAGAGCGCGCCCGAAGACGCGGGGGCGAAACATTACGCGGTTACAATTTTCGACCTGGTCGAGGCGATTGGCGCAGTGCTCAAGCGCGTCGCCGACAAGACCCCGCGCGCCATCGAGCTGCGCGACATCCCGGTGGCGGAATGTATCCCGCGGATAATGCGCGCGCTGGAGGGCGCGGGACCAGTCCAGTTCGCCGCGCTGTTCGAGGACGCCGGCGATCGATCGCTGGTAATCGCGACGTTTATGGCGCTGCTCGAGTTGATACGCCGGCGCGAAGTTCGCGCATTTCAGGAAGCGCGCTTCGGCCCGATTTTTCTCGAGCGCGCCGCCGCGGGTTGACGGGAGGCCCAGTGGAAGAAGAGCGACTGAAATCAATTCTCGCGAGCCTGCTATTCGCGGCCGGCGAGCCGGTCTCGCTCGCGCGGCTGGCCGCGGTCTTCGACGACCTCCCGCGTGCGGCGGTGCAAAAAGCGCTGGCCGCGATGGCCGCCGAGTACCGCGCCGAAAACCGCGGCATCGTGATCGACGAAGTCGCCGGCGGCTACCAGATGCGAACGCCCAAGGACCACGCCAGCTACGTTCGCAAGCTGCTCGCCGCCAGGCCGCCGCGTCTTAGCCGCCCGCTGATGGAGACCGTCGCGATAATCGCCTATCGACAGCCCATCACCCGCCCGGAGATAGAACAGTTGCGCGGCGTTGACACCGGAGGCGTGCTCGAAACGCTGCTCGAACGCCGCCTGGTCAAGATTGCCGGGCGCAAGGACGCACCGGGACGCCCGATGCTCTATGAGACCACCGATGAGTTCCTCGAATTGTTCGGACTGAAAAATCTCGAAGGTCTGCCCGACCTTTCGGAGTTCCGTGAGATCGAGCGCGCCGTCGAGCAGACGACGACCGGGCCGGTGGAAGGCATCGAGACTCACCCCGAAGACGCGGTTGCGGTGGATCCCGCCTTATCCGACGAGGTCGGCTCATCAAGCGCGGGCGAAGAACCGGACGAGCCCGGACCTGGAACATCCGACGACAACAAGAACAAGACTTCGCACTGACGTGTCGCCGCTCTCGACGGCGAGGAGACACAGACGATGCATCGATTCCGGCTGCTGGCACTCGTTGCGCTGATTTCGTTTGCGTTCGCACGATCGTCGTTCGCCCAGCAAACGTCACCGCTGTGATCACAACGCTTGTCATCTGGCGAGCGTTGGCGGTCAAGTCCTCGTCGGCATAGAGTCGCTAGTCATGGAGAGCATCGGCGACAAGTGGCGAAAGTGGATAGACGCGAAATCCATGCTCCAGCAACTCGCTCTCGTCGTCGCGTTCTTGGCAGTCGGATGGTGGGCCTGGTCGCTCCTGGATTCGGTTCTCCCTGACTGGCTGCAAGGGTTGCTCGGGCTCGCGTTCCTCCTTTACCTGGTCGGGGGATGGATGCAGAAGCGGCGCGCCCGGCGCGACGCTCAAGTCGCGCCGATTAAGTAGCGCGCTCAAAACGTGCTCCGCCCGGCGGCGATTCCCGCGCGACCCGCCGCCGCAGAAAACGGAGGCCACTGAGATGGGGACCGCCTTTTTCACTGCCGTGCTCCTCATCGGACGCGCCGTCCTAGCAGTCGTGCCGCCCACTTGGTGGAGTTACAACGGACTGATGTGGCTCAACTTGGGCATCGAGCTTCTTCTCGCGGCCGTCATCCTAGCGGTCCCTGTGGCGGTCGTCATGGCGCTCGCCCGCGGATCGGCGCACGAGAGGCGCACGCGCACCCTGGCAATCGTCATGGCCGCGAGCGTCCTCGCGCTTGTCGCAGTCCTCGCCCACGCAACGCTCCCGTTCGCACCGTAGCGCGCTCAAAAGCTGCTTCTCTCTGCAGCGCGATCCACTAGCCGGCGACGTGCTCGCGCATCTCGGCAATACCGGCAATTCATCGGAGCCGCATTTGCATTTCCAGGTCTGCGACGCGCCGTCGTTCCCGGCCTCGGAGGGCCTGCCATTTGCGATCGATCAGTTCACGCTCGATGACTACAAGATCGATAAAGCGCAGAACGGGCATCAGGCGCTGCTCGTCAAGTCGTCGCATCCGATGACCAAGCAGGAACCGATGGACGACGAACTGGATTCGTTCTAGACGCCGGTGTCTTCAAAAACGCCGGTCTCCGGCGTGTAGTTCTCGAAGCGGGTGTAGTTGCTGATAAAGGTGAGCTTCGCGGACGTCGGCGCCGACGATTGGAATCACCTTTGCGTTTTCCTCCATCGGTCAACGGGCCTCCTCGGTCACTTCTTTTTCTCTATTGGCTGTTCACCGACGGAATAGTCTTTGTGGACCACACCGCGGCTCTTGTTCCCGCGAACATGCATCGGGCGCCAGAAAAGGCCGACATACTTCCCAAAGAGAGGGTGCTCGCTCTTGTACCTCGCAAAATTTCCTCTGCAGATGTGCAGGCAGCGCGCTAGGCTCCTAGTCCCGGCATCACGCATGGTTTGGTCGAGAGTCCGCTGCATCTGGGAAATTTCGAGCACATACCAGTGATCGACCCTCGGGCCGCCCTTTTTCTCGTATCGTCGGTTCAATTTTTCAGGAACTCTCTGAGTCAATACTTTCACGTTGCGACAGTGGCAGAAGGAGAACGCCAGCCAGAGCGGAATCGATGAAATCGTAAAGAGACCCGGGTTGACGCGCCCCATTATGCCTGCGGGGATGGTCGTGACCGGGATCAGCGGGGCGGTCCCGAGACCTGGGAAACCGGGGTCTTCTTTGAGCCAGGGCGTGCGCGCGAGAGCCAGCGGGCAATTAGCTGGAATCCAAAGCCATTGCCCCTCCAGCCCTAAAAAAAGCGTCTGCGCAAAGACAAGGAATCGGCTGTGAGCACGGCTAAAGAGAACTTCGGTGGCTTGCCACCGCACAGGTGCGGCAATCAGGCCTTTTTCTATTTGCGTTAATTCCCGGGTTAAAACAAAGGCGCCGAAGTCTGTGCCCCGTGCGAGATCCCGCCATTCGCAATATACCGTCGGCCAAGGAGATCTCATGATTGGGAATTGTTCGTACAACTCCGGTCCGCCGGGGGGCCACTCCTGCTGAGAAGTTGAAAAGAAATAATCCGCGACATTTTGAATGCGAAAATGGACAGCTTCTTCGAATGGATCGCCCGGCACCTCCGCCGCGTGGCCAGCGGGATCGGCCAACATCAACTCCGGACGGCGCAGGCAGTCGCGGCCAAATGTCGAAATAATCCGATCAATGAGTCTCATCGGTCACGGCCCTCAATAAGTGCCGCTTCGGCGGCGCTGTTCGTTCTGATCTTTGGCGTCCTCGCATGACGCCGCATCCTCTGACAATACTGAAGAAACGGCCGCCACGCCGCCTGCGCCTTCCGACGACGACGAAAACAAGACTTCGCAGTAACTCATTGGGTGGCCGGCGCCGCCCGTCAAGGCGATAGCAGGGTGCCGAGGTGCGTAAACTGGCGGGCGTCTCAGCTATATGAGAAGGACGCCAGCGAGCCTGTTCAGTTGGAACTTCCATTTCAAGAATCCGTCTCTCTCACGCTCGCTCTGCTAAATCCTCGAAGAGTACGGTTACCGCCTGCTCGCCTTTTTCGGTTAGTCGATAAGCGCCACCCTCGGACAATCTAAACTTTGGGGAGATGAGTTCTCTCAGCGGACATTTCCTCACAAGATCGTCAATGTTGATTAAGGAACCTTCTGGCAAGCGAGCAAAATTGTTCTTCTGGCGAACCCCCGATTCCCAGAGTGCCTTCTGCAATACTTCGACGCTGACTTCGTCCGAGCCATAGATGTGCTTGTAACCGTAGAGGATCAAAAGCAGCATATCGGTCACCGGCTCTCCCGTCTCGGGCTGAAATCGGAGCATCAGGAGGCGATTAATTCGCCTGTCGGCTGCCAACGTCGGATGCAACGCATACACCGCACCAAATTTCACCCACTCAAACGCAGGATATTCGCCCATCCCGACCGAGGTCTGAAAATAGGCATATGCACTGGCCGCCTCGATAAGTTTTGGGTCCTCATCGAGCGTTCGCCCTATGACTTCCTTTGCTTCCCGCTCAGATGCCGGGGCTTCCGCGAGTTCGGAAACTGGCGGCTCACCTTTTATGGGTTGTGACGGTTCCGCCGCGGCTAGTCGCTGGCCTGACATTTTCTTGCGTCCGTCGAGCTTGGCTAAGACCGCGAGCACCGTGACCGCAGCCGCTGCACTGAAAAGTGAAGCCCCAACTGTAGGGTGCACCTTGAAGTACGCTACAGTAGCACTCATCAGAGCGGCTAAAACGCTGAACACGATTGGCACCAAATGGTTTCGGATAAAAGAGTAGATTTCGTCGCGAAGCGTCCATCCGGCCCACTCCTTGTCCCTTTCCCAATGCGTGTTCTTTTCGACCATAAGGCCACCGGACGGCTGGATCTGCTCTCTCGCCGTTCAGGGGTAGCACGTAGCAGCGGAGGCGATTTACATCACCATCTGGATATTCCTCAACTGGACTCCTTCTAGACGCCGGTGTCTTCGAAAACGCCGGTCTCCGGCGTGTAGTTCTCGAAGCGGGTGTAGTTGCTGATATAGGTGAGCTTCGCGGTGTCGGTGGGACCGTTGCGCTGCTTGGCGATGATCACTTCGGCCACTCCGGGCTCCTTGCTCTCCTTGCCCTTGTACATTTCCTCGCGGTAGATGAACGCGATCACGTCGGCGTCCTGCTCGATCGCGCCCGACTCGCGCAGATCCGCCAGCATCGGACGGCGATTCTCGCGCGACTCGACCTGCCGGTTGAGCTGCGAGAGCGCGATGACCGGAACCTTGAGTTCTTTCGCCAGCGCTTTGAGCGAGCGCGAGATTTCCGCGATTTCCTTTTCGCGCGATTCGCCCGGCCGCGCCGATCTCATCAGCTGAAGATAATCGACCACGATCAGGCCCAGGTTCTTGGCGCGCTCGCGCTTGAGACGCCGGCATTTCGCCTTGAGCGTGATCGCCGTCGTGTCCGACGAGTCATCTATATAGACGTTCGACTCCGATAACCGCGCCGCCGCCTGCGCGAGCTTGGGGAAGTCGCGCTCGCCCAGAAATCCCTGGCGCGCACGCGCGCTGTCCACCCGCGCCTCCGAGCACAACATGCGCAGCACGAGCTGCTCCTTCGACATTTCCAGCGAAAAAAACGCGACGCCCATCGGCGGGTCCGCGTCCATCGCGGCGTAGGCCGCTATGTTCAGCGCGAGCGCCGTTTTGCCCATGCTGGGGCGGGCCGCGATGATGATCAGGTCGGAGGCCTGGAAGCCCGCCGTGATCCGATCGAGATCGACGAACCCGCTCGGCACGCCGGTGATCATCTCGCGGTTTTCGTACATCCGCTCGAGGATCTTCAGCGACTCGCGCGTCAGCTCGGGCATCGTGTGGAACGACGGCTTAATCCGCCGCTCGGAAATCTCGAAGATGCGATGCTCGGCTTCGTCCACGAAACCGTCCACGTCGGACGGCGCCTCGTAGGAAGAGCTTGCGATGTCGGTCGCGATCGAGGCAAGGCTGCGCAGCACGGCCTTCTCGTGCACGATGCGCGCGTAGTGCGCGACATTCGCCGCGGTCGGCACGATCGAAGCCAGCTCCGCGATGTAGCCGGGGCCGCCTATCTGCTCGAGCGCGCCCTTGGTGCGCAGCGCGTCAGTCAGCGTGATCGCATCGACCGGCTGGCTGTGGTCGGTGAGCTCCGCCATCGAGCGGAAAATCTCGCGATGCGACTCGCGGTAGAAGTCTTCAGCCGCAAGGATTTCGAGCGCGTGGTTAATCGCGTCGTTGTCGAGCAGGATCGCGCCCAGCACCGATTGTTCTGCTTCGAGATTCTGCGGAGGAACGCGCCTTAGAATATCGTCCGACGAAACCGCCACCTGACCACCACCTCCCGACCGCGCGCCCTGATTTCCAGGAGCGCAAATTATTTCCCATGCAGTGACCGCTTACAACTATTACTCCAGCCGCACGCCAACGGTTGTCACCACACCGTCCACAGCTAATGCACAATCGCTGGCGCTATCGTCGCCGGCGCGGACCATTCACCGCGAGCATCGGGCCCAGCGCTACTCCGAACATGAAGCCTCCCACGTGCGCCCACCACGCGACTCCACCCGCCATCGTCGCCCCGCGGCCGCCCTGTTCGAGTCCCGCGTAGAGCTGCACCGCGAACCAGACCAACAGATAAATGACCGCCGGAATTTCGACGAACTGCACGAAAATGAAAATCGGGATAATCGTCAGGATGCGCCCACGCGGGTAGAAAATGAAGTACGCGCCGAGCACGCCGGCGATCGCACCGCTCGCACCGATCACCGGGACACCCGACTCGGGCGCGATCCACACCGTCGCCAGCGCCGCGGCGACTCCCGCAGCGAGATAAAAAATTATGTACCGCGGCGCGCCCATCCGATACTCGACCGCGGCGCCGAAGATGAAGAGATACAGCATGTTGCCCGCGACGTGCCAGAAACCGCCGTGGATGAACATCGACGTGACTGTCGTCATCAACGGCGCGAGCGCGCCGAGGCTGCGATGCGCGGCCAGCTCGTGCAATGCGAGCGCATTGGTCGAGAGCGCACGCGTGACCGCCGCCGGAACCATCGCGAATCTGCCCACGAAGGCTCCTGCACCCGCGCCGAGCGACAGTTCGTAGGCGAACACTGCGATGTTCGCGGCGATCAGCACGGTGTTGATCGGAGTCAGGCGGCGCGGCGCGGCGTTGTCGCGAAGCGGAATCATCGCAATATCAGGCCGGGCACGCGGATCGATCGACCGGCGGAGCAATACTAGCGGCGCGCGGCGGGTCGGCGCGAGACGGCGCGAGCGGCGATGAAAGGTGAAAAATGAAAAGTGAAATTTCTTATGCGAGCGCCTCGTCGAACTTTCTCGCTTGAGCGGGACCTCGTTGTATGCGAGAAAGATCGTTGGATCGGCGGCGGCGTCAAACGCGATCCGGGATCGCGCCGGCTGGTCAGCGGACGCGAATCCTTGTCAAAGAGGTTTCAATCATGGAAGTCGTCTCGAATGAAGTATTAATTCGTACCGGCGCCGAGAAGATGCCGGCGCATCTCGCGCGCCCCGCCTCCGGAGGTCCGTATCCCGCGCTGGTCGTCGTGATGGAAGCGTTCGGCCTCAACGATCACATCAGACGCATCACCAATCAATTCGCGGCCGAAGGCTTCGTCGCGGTCGCTCCAAATCTTTACTTTCGCCAACCCGACAACGTCGTCCGCTACGACGATTTGCCCGGCGCCTTTCGCCTGATGGGCTCGGTCAACGATGATCAAATCGTCGCAGACATGGGCGCCGCGATCGATCACCTCAAGGCGTTGAAGGAAGTCAAGCCCGCGTTCGGCACCGTCGGATTCTGCATGGGTGGACGCGTGGCCTTCATGACCGCGTGCCGCAACTCCGCTGTCAGAGCGACCGCGCCCTATTACGGCGGTGGGATGGTGAAGCCGCGGCAGCCGGGCGTGAAACCGCCCATCGAATACGTTGACGGTCTCAACGCCCCGGTGCTGGCCTTCTTCGGCGGCAAGGACGCGCACATTCCGATCGCCGAAGTGGACGAATTTCGCGATGCGCTCAAGCAGGCCGGCAAGCCGGCCGAGGTGGTCTTTTTCCCGGACGCCGATCACGGTTTCATGTGCGACGAACGTCCGTCGTTCCATCCCGTGCATTCCAAAGAGGCGTGGGCCAGGACCATCGCGTTCTTCAAAGAGTATCTCGGCTGAAACGGCGTGGTCGTGTTTTGTTGAAATCATTGCGGCGGGCCGCTCTTCGCCGGCCCGTCTTTTTTCTCGCGCTTGCCATCGCTGCGGTCACCGCATGCTATTCGTCCGACTACCATCGCACGATGACGGCGAACGTGTCGCTGCTTTCCGATATGTCGGACAAGCTGGCGGATTATTGCCGCGCCTATTTCAAGCTCGACGATCGCCAACTGTCGTCCGAGGAGATGGGCGAGTTCTATTACGCCTTCAACAAGGCCAACGCCTTCTCCTCATCGACGCCGCGCGAGTCGTCGCTGCGCTCGCATCGCGATTTCGTAAAGCTGCTGAACGCATACGAACGATTCGCGCACTCCGCCGACGAGTACCGCCTTGGTGGCAAGCCCGACCCCGCGGTGCTCGCCTCATTGCTCTCGCAACACGCCCAGGTCCGGCACCTCGCCGGCAAAGTCACCGAGGATCTTCGCGACGAACCGCACTGATACTCCGCGACAAAAAACGAGGCGCCCGGTGATCCCCGGACGCCCCTGCAATCGCCTGCGTAAATCGCGCCGCGCTCAGCTCTTCCAGTGGTTGCCGTATTTGTCCAGGTACGCGACCTCGCTCACGGGCCGGCGCCTGATCGGTCCGAACTTTCCCTGCGGATATCCGATCGGCATCAGCGCGTACGTCTGCACTTCGGGCGGCAGCCCCAATATCGCCTTCACCTCGTCCTCGAAGTAGGCGTGAATCGTCGTGAGCACCGTGCCGAGACCCAGGCCGCGGCAGGCGAGAATGATGTTCTGCACGGCGGGATAAATGCTCGAGCCCGAGATCCGCGCCATGCTCTTCATCGCCGCGGCCACCTCGGGCGCAAGCTTGGGCGGCGCTGCGGCCGGCGCCGTCTGCTTCAAGCATGCGAGCAACAGCACCGGCGCGTCGCCCATGTGATCGACAAGGTGGGTCGCCGACGCCCTCAGTTTTCGGTAGGCGTCCTCGCTCATGTGCGCGGGCTTGACGCGATTGGCGTAGAGCGCCATCAAAACTCCGCCACCCTTGCGATACACGTCGCCGATCTTTTTGCGCTGGGCCGCGTCCTTGATGACGATGAACTCCCAACTCTGTTGGTTGCTGCCCGAGGGCGCGCGAATCGCCGCGTCGAGCACCTTGGTGATTACATTGTCGGGAACCGGATCGGGTTTGAATCGCCTGAGCGATCGCGCCGAGTAAATTGCCTCGAAGAGCCCTATTTCTGCCATCGTTAAGCTGCTCCGGCTGCGGATTGTTACTCGGTCGGCGCCCCGTGCTCAATCGATGCGAATCAGTTTGTGCTTGATCGCGTATCGCACGATCGCCGCGGTCGAGCGCAGCTCGAGCTTCTGCTTGAGGTTGTCGCGATGCGCTTGCGCGGTTTTGACGCTGATGCCGAGTCGTTGCGCGACCTCCTTGGTGGTCGCGCCCTCGCCTATCAGCTTGAGCACTTCGCGTTCCCGTTGCGTCGGATTCGCCGCGCGCGACGCGTTGGCAGGCGCGCCAGTCCGCAGCCGCGCGAGCACGATCGGTGCGATTGTGGGGCTCAGGTAGCGCCGCCCGGAGTGAACTGCGCGCACCGCGCTCAGCAATTCGGCCGCCGCGTCGGTCTTGACCACGTAGCCCGCGCAGCCCGCTTCGCCAAACGCCTCCAACACGTATTCCTCGTCGTCGTATTGGCTGAGCACCAGCACTTTGCAGACCGGCGCTTCCTTGGCGATTCGACGCGCCGCGGCAAGTCCCCCGATTCCCGGCATCCCGACGTCCATCACCACCACATCCGGCTTCAGTTGCGCGGCAATCACGACGGCCTGTTCGCCATCGGCTGCCTCCGCGACCACGTCGCACTCGGCCGCGAGCACCATCCGCAGCGCCTCGCGAAAGATCCGATGGTCATCGGCGAGCAGCACGCGAATCCGCCGGTGATTTTCCATCACGCGGACTCCGGGATTTCAGCGACGACTGTCGTGCGGCCTGCCCGCGATTCCACCGTCAAGCTTCCACCCATCAACTCCAGCCGCTCCCGCACACCCGCCAAGCCAGTCCCCTCTGGCTTGATGTCGGCGCCGATGCCACAGCCGTCGTCAGTAACCGAGACGCGCGTGGCCGCATCGGTGCCGTCGATCGTGATTTGGACCGACTTCGCGCGCGCATGCCGAATCACGTTGGACAGCGTCTCGCGAACCACCTGGAAGCATAGCTGCTGCACCGGGCGCGAGATTTTCTCCGCCGCGCCATCGTGAACCAGGTGAACTAACTTCGCCGTTACGCCCGCGCGATGCAGTCGCGCGAACTCGCGCTCGATTGCCTCGTCGAGCGATCCGTCTCCGATCGTGACAGGACGAAGTTCGCGCGTCTTGCGGCGCAACTCCTCCTCGACCTGCTTGAAGATCGCGCGCGCCGCCTCGCGCCGGCCGTCGAGCGCAATTTTCGCCGCCGCCAGCAACTGCGCCTGATCGTCGTGCAGGTCGCGCGCGATTCTGGCGCGCTCCTCGTCGCTCGCGGCAAACATTCTGAGCGCAAGCTGGCGCACCAGCAGGTTGCGCCGCGCGGCCTCCCGCTCCATCACCCAGGTCGCTGCGATTGGAGCCAGCCGCTCGACAATCGCCTCCGCCCTGGCCGCGGATGCGCCCCCGTCGCTCGACGCCAGCGCGATCGCGCCGGCCTCGAACGGGATACACACATACGAACCACCGAACACTCTGTCTTCGGAAGATTGTTTGGCGCGATCGACGATAGCCGCGTCGCGATCGCGCCAGCGCGCAATCACGATACGGCGCCGGAAACTTTCCAAGAGCGCGCTGCCCGTCTCGCCCAAATCGAATTCCTTGCGCCCGGACGACGATGCGGCCACCGTCAACGCGCCACCGTCCGCGACCGCAACCACCCATTGGTCGAAGCCGGCCCCACCCGCGACGAGTTCGCCGAAACGGCCGAACCTTTCGTTCGGCTGCCCGCGCCGCGCCGCCGCAACCGCCGTGTCCAGGTAATTCGCTGCCGCCCGCTCTCGCGCCAACTCCCGCTTTGCGCCGGCCGCCTGACGGCCGCTCTCGGCGCCGTGGGTCCGCCAGAATTCAAGCGCCGCGCGCGCGGCGGCCAGCGCCATCTCGCCGAAAACGGCGCGCGCCATAAGTTCAAGCGATGCTTCAAGTTCGCTGCGGGCGCGATCGGCCTGCGCCACGATCGCGATTCGCACCGCGCTCACGCCGTCGGTGAACGCCGCCGCGGCTATCTGGCGCCCGTCTATTTTTTCGACCGGCACGATTGCGTCGATTTCCCGCGTGCTCAGCGCAACTCTCTCAATCGATTCGATCGAACCCGGCGCACGAAGCGCTCGCTTCGATCCGTATTCCGCGACCGCATCACCGAGCCGATTGTCGAGTGCACTCAGAACCGCATTCACCACCGCGTCCCATCGCGAGTCTCCGCGCGGCGCGCACACCACATCGGCGGCGCCCGCACCACTGGCGGGAAACGCGATCGCGCATCGCTCGACCGCGAGCGTCCCGGCGCCAAGCTCGGCGATGGCGGCGATCCGATCGCTGAAAGATATCTGACGCGATTCGGGTCGCGGCGCGAGCACCGCCAGTTGATTGCGTTGTTTCACAGCGTTTGCCAACTTGATGGCTCCGCCTTCAGAATGACAGAGGGAGACGAATGTTCTAAGGGAGCGCAAGCAGATGCGGCGCGCATCCCGTTACGCAAAGAACAATTTGTTGCGAGAAAAACTCTTTTTGTCAGCGATTGGTCCCCTTACCACATGGGAAGGGGTCAGAGGTTAGAACTGCACGCATCGTTCGCGATTGCGCGCGCGCACCCTTCGCTCTACTGATGGCCGGAATCTGACGGCTTGGATAGCTCGTCGCCGAGCGCCTTCATCTCCGCGCCGAACGCCGTCCAATCGCCGGCGCGAATCGCCTCCAGCGCGCGATTGTAATGCTGCGCCGCGCTCTGCATGTCGGCCTTGGGCGTGCCTGCCGCGGCGATCGACTGCGGCACCGACTCATTCATGATCGCCTTGGCGATCGGCGGCGCCGGCAGCGCCTGATTGGCGAACAGCGCCGCCATCGTCAGATCGAGCGTATCGCCCATCACCACGCGATCGCTGTAAGACGCGATCACCCGCTGCAGCTCAGGCAACTGGCCGTTCTCGGCGCGGATGAACAGCGGCTCGACGTAGAGCAGCGAGTCCTGGATCGGTATCACGAGCAGGTTGCCGAGCAGGACCTTCGAACCCATCTGATTCCACAGCGAAAGTTGCCGCGAAATTTCGGGATTCTGATTGATGCGCGCCTGAATCTGATAGGGGCCGTAAATGAGTTTGTCCTTGGAAAATGCATACTCGAACAGATGGCCGTAATCCGCCCCGTCGCAGCGCGCGGCCATCCACGCAATCATGTTGTCGCGTCCCGACGGCACCATCGGCAGCATCAGCATGTATTCCGCCTGCGGCTCACCCGGCAGCCGCATGATCACGTAGTAGGGCTGCATCGGAACCGTCTGCCCGGCGTAGTTTTCGCGCGGAAATCCCCACAGGTCCTCGCGGTTATAGAAGACCTGCGGATCGGTCATGTGATAGGTGCGGAAAGTGTCGGCTTGAATCAGAAAAAAATCTTCGGGATAGCGGATGTGCGCGCGCAACTGCGCCGGCATCGCCGACATCGGCTTGAACATCGCGGGGAAAATCCGCTGCCACGTCTTGATGACCGGGTCTTCGGCATCCGCCACGTAAAAATCGGTGTCGCCGGTGTACGCGTCGACCACCACCTTGACCGAATTGCGGATGTAGTTGATCCCGTCGGCGTTGCGCTGCGAGTAGGGGTAGTGATCGCTGGTGGTATAGCAGTCAACGATCCACACCATGCGGCCGTTGAGAATCACGGCGTATGGATCGCGGTCGAGGTTCAGGAACGGCGCGATGTACGCGATTCGGCTTGCGATGTTGCGCCGGATCATGATCTTGCTGTTCTTTACGATATTCTCGGTGACCAGCAGATTGATGTCGCGATAAAAGATGCTGAACAGCAGCCGGCGAAAAAATCCCGCCACCGGCACGCCGCCCGTGCCGCCGTAATACGAAAAAACGTTGTCGGCGCCCTTGGGATAGTCGAACTCGGGCGTCGCCGAATCGACGACGGCGTAGTTGTCGCGCGCCTCGCCAAAGTAGATCGCCGGCTGGTCAATCTTCAGCCCCACGTCCGACACCGCCGGAATATCCTTGATATAGAACACCGGCAGCCCCTCGGTGTCCTTGCGGTTGACCGGGCTCATCGCCAGCCCGGCGCCGTGGGTGAATTTGAGATGCTGGTTGACCCAGGTCTGCGCGGTGTCGGGCAGCTGGTCGAGATTCATCTCGCGCGCCGACAGCATCACCTCGGTGTACTTGCCCTCGATCCAGTAGCGATCGATGTCGACGTCGCGAAAATCGTAGTAGGTGCGAATTTCCTGCAACTGGCGGTAGGTGTCGATTAGCGGGCGCGGGTCCCACAGCCGGATGTTCTTGACCGTCGCCGAATCCTGCTCGAGCGCCGCGGGGGTGAGCGTGCCCTGCCCCGCAAACGGTTTCACGTCAACGGTGTCGAGCTTGTACGCGTGCCGCGTCGCCTCGATGTTGCGTTGCAGGTACGGACGCTCGACCCGAAGCTCGTCGGGTTTGACCCACAAGCGCTCGATCACCGGCTGGATAAAATTCATGATGAGCGCGGGCCCGAACACGACAACGAACGCGGCCACCGGAATTCTCAGTCCGCCCTCGCGCGCGTTGAACATGCACATCACGGCGGCGCCTAACGACAGCGCCACCAGCAGCCACAGCCCGGGCTGCCACAGGATGCGATCGACGTAGCGCAGTCCGAATACGACGCCGTCGGTATGCAGCAGCAAGTCGAAGCGGCCGAGCCAATAAGTCATCGCCCGCTGCACGAAGAACAGCCCCAGCAGCACCGACAGATGCCCCGCCGCGCCCGGCGACACGCGCGGCGGCGATTCCTTGAAGTCGAGCGCGCCGCGCGCCCAATAGACGGCGATCGCAATCCCGGCCGCCAGCACGATGATCATCAGGAACAGATCGCGGATTTCCTCAAGCAGCGGCATCGTGAACACGTAGAAGCCGATATCGTTGCCGAACGCCTGCTCGGCGATTCCGAACGGCGCCCCGTAGAGGCCCTTGAGGTAAGTATCCCAGCTGCCGGCCTCGCCTTGCGCCGCGAACAGCGCCAGCAAGGCCGCGCCGCAGGCGACGATCACGCGCCACGGCACGCGTTCGCCGAGCGCGCGAATCAGCTCAGGCAGATTGACCTCGACCATCTCGTCGGGGCGGCGCACCACGCGCAGCCGCTCGCGATCGCGGCTCGAGCCGATTGCGATCAACCCGCTCACGAAGATCACGACGAACGCGACCAGCCACACGATCGCGAAGATCCCAATTTCCGCAGCGACGGTTGTATTGAAAACTCCGCCGTAGCCGAGTCTTCCGAACCACAGGTAATCGACCAGCAGCTGGTCAGCCAGGCTCAGCGCCACGAGCGCGACGATAACGACAACGGCGAGGCTAATCAGGATTACGCGGGGTCGCATCAGCGTGCTGCGCTATTCGCCACGCCCAATCTGGCTGACGTGTTCCCGCACGACGTCGGGTGGGCAGAGCCAGATGAACACTTTGAGCGAGAGGTAGGCGATAAGAATCCAGTCGAGTTCGCCGATGATTGGAACCAGGTCGAGCTCGAGCGCCGGGGGCGTCAGCATCAGCAGCAAACCCATCCACGGCACCGTTTTCGCCAGCATCGGCACCCGTTCGTCGGTGATCAGCCGATAGAACAAGCGTACGAACTGCGGCAGGTACATCACCAGCCGGCTCAGTTGCATCGGCCCGAGGAATTGCATGCGAAGCATCGATCGAAACATCAGCTTGACCCGGCAGCATCATACACTAGCACAGCGCGGCGACGAAGATGTGCTGCGGCGGGGTTGTTTTTGTTACAATTAGCGGCGACCGAGGAGGGCGAAGCGGAGTGAAGAGACACATGGCGCTGGGCGATTTCCTGGTCGCCTACCTGCGCAAGCTTGGCGTGTCGCACGTCTTCGGCATCCCCGGCGACCTCGCGCTCAAGCTGTTTTTCGCGCTGGGCCGCAAGCACGGGTTGGAAATCATCACCCTGTCGCACGAGCCGGGGGTCGGATTCGCGGCCGACGGCTACGCGCGCGCGACCGGGAAAATCGGCGTAATCTGCGTGACCTACGGCGCCGGCGGCCACAACATGGTCAATCCGGTCGCGGGATCGTTCTCGGAACGCGTGCCGATTCTGATTTTCTCGGGCGGCCCGGGCGAGGAGGAACGCAAGCTCGGCACGCTGATTCATCACCAGGCCCGCGAAATCGAATCGCAGCGCCGCATCTACGACGAAGTAACTTGCGCGTCGGCCGTGCTGACCGATCCGCGCAGCGCCGCCGATGAATTGCATCGCGTCGTGCGCGCCATTTGGGCCGAGCAGCGGCCGGGCTACATCGAGATTCATCGCGACATGGTTGACCGGCAGATCGAAGTCTCCGACGAGCTGATCGAATGGGACGGGCGGCTGCATTTCCAGGAATCCGACACGCGCAAGGTCGAGGAAGCGGCGCATGAGACCGCCGCGATGTTCAACGAGAGCCGCAAGCCCGTGCTGATCGCCGGCATCGAGATTCATCGCTTCAAGGCGTCGCACGAGTTGGTGGAGCTGGCCGAGCAGATGGGCGCGCCGGTGTTCACGACGGTGCTCGGCAAGGGTGCGTTCCCGATGGACCATCCGCTGTACATGGGCGTGCACGTCGGCCCGATCAGCCCGCCGTCGATCGTCGCACGGATGGACGCGGCCGACTTCGTGCTCAACCTCGGATGTCTGAAAACCGACATGAACTTCGGCAACCGTCCGCCGCACGTGATTCAAGGCCGAACGGTATGGGCGGTCGATCGCAAGGTCGAGGTGAAGTATCACACTTACACCGACGCCGCGGTGCGCGATTTCGCGCGCGCGTTGCTGCGCGAGAAGCTGCGGCTTCATCGTGAGAAGGTTCATTACGCCGACAATCTTCGCGAGATCGCCGCGCGCGACGGCAAGCCGGTCAAGGTCAGCCAGATTCTGGCCGCGGTCAACGAATTCCTGGCCGACAAGCGCGAATACCTGGTGGTCGCAGAGTCGGGTGACATGCTGTTTGGCGGGCTCGACATCCGGGTGCCGCACAACGGCGGCTACCTGGCGCAAGGGTTTTACGCTTCGATGGGATTTGCGGTGCCGGCGTCGCTGGGCGCGCAAATCGGCAGCGGTCTTAGGCCGCTGGTGTTGTGCGGAGACGGCGGTTTTCAGATGACCGGGCCGGAAATTTCGCAGGCTCCGGCCAAGCGCGTGAATCCGATCGTGGTGGTGATCAACAACGGCGGATGGGGCATCTTCCGGCCGATCGCCGAGCGGCGCGAACTGCTCGAGATTCCGCCGTGGCCGTATGCGCAGCTCGCGCGCGATTGGGGCGGCGCAGGATTCGAGGCGGCCACGGTCGAGCAGCTGGGAAATGCGCTGCGCGCGGCGCATGAATGCAAATCGTTTGCGATAATCGACGTGCGGGTCGAACGCGACGATCTGTCCCCGGTGACGGTGAAGTATATCAAGGCGGCAGCGAAGCGCTCGCAAGCGCCAGTGGAGCGCGCGGCACGCGGGAATTCGCGCCCATGACTGATTCAATCAAGACTGATTCAATCAAGATCGACCCGATCAAGTCCGGCGCAATCGAGAAGTATCGGCGCGCGTACCGTGACTTCAGCTGGGAGACGCCGGAGCATTTCAACTTCGCCGCGGTCATCGACAAGTTCGCCGAAGATCCGCGCCGGGTTGCAATCCTGTGGGAAGACAGCGAAGGCCGGCGCGCACGGCTGACGTTTGCGGATATCGCGCAGCAATCCAGGCGCATCGCCAACGTTCTCGCCGGACATGGAATCCGGCGCGGCGACGCAGTTCTGCTGGTGCTGCCGCGAATCACGCTGTGGCAGGCGGCGTATATCGGCGCGCTCAGGCTCGGCGCGATCGTCATCCCGTGCACTTCGATGCTGCGCGAGAAGGACCTGGTGTACCGCGCGAATCATTCCGGGGCGCGCGCGATAATCGCCGGCGTCGAGAATGCCGCGATGATCGCGCAACTGCGCAAGCAATGCCCCAGCGTCGAGCATTACCTGATAGCCGGCGCCGCCCGCACCGGCTGGATAAGCCTGCAGGAATATATGAGTCACGCGTCGCCTGCGTTCAAGACGGCGAATACGAAATCGTCGGAGCCGGCGATTTGCTATTACACTTCCGGCACGACCAGGGAACCGAAAGCGGTTCTGCATAGTCACGCCCATACCTACAGTCATCGGTTCACGGGGCTTAACTGGCTCGACCTGAGGCCGGACGACCTCCATTGGACAACCTCGGACACCGGCTGGGCCAAGGCGGGATACGGCGTGCTGTTCGGGCCGTGGATGAACGGCGTGACGACGTTCATGTACAACGGCCGCTTCGATGCGGCGAAAGAACTCGAGTTGATCGCGCGCTACGGAGTTACTACCTTCTGCGCGCCGCCGACTGAGTATCGAATACTCATTAAGGAAAACCTCGCGGACTACTCATTCCCGAAACTGAGGCATTGCACGGGTGCGGGCGAGCCGCTCAATCCGGAAGTGATCGAGGTGTGGCGCGAGCGGCTGGGACTCACGATTCACGACGGCTACGGGCAAACGGAAACGATTATCCTGGCCGCGAACATGCCCGCGATGCCCGTGAAACCGGGCTCGATGGGGCTGCCGTTTCCCGGTCACGATGTCCGCGTAATCGACGACCAAATGGCCGAGACCAAAGTTGACGAGCTCGGAGAAATAGCAGTACGGGTGAGTCCCGAGCGGCCGCCGTCGCTGTTTATCGAGTATTGGAAAAATGCGCAAGAGACCGCCAGTGTGTTTCGCGGCGATTGGTACCTGACCGGCGACCAGGCCACCCGCGACGCCGACGGCTATCTATGGTTCGTCGGGCGCGCTGACGACGTGATCATTTCGGCGGGCTACCGAATCGGGCCGTTCGAAGTCGAGAGCGCCCTGCTCGAGCATCCCGCGGTAATGGAATCCGCGGTGGTCGCGAGTCCCGACGCGGATCGCGGCTCAATCGTCAAGGCCTTCGTGAAGCTGAGGCCCGGCGCCGAGCCCGGCGATCGGCTGGTGACCGAGTTGCAGGAGCATTGCAAGCGCGTGACCGCGCCCTACAAGTATCCGCGCGAGATAGAATTCATCGACGAGCTGCCCAAGACGGTCAGCGGAAAGATTCGCCGCGTCGAGCTGCGCCGCCGGGAAGAATCGCGCAAGGGAAAGTCCGCTTAAGTTCGGCATTCACTTCGGTATCCGCCGGCTCGGCGATTTGACTCGCTTAGGGCGTGGGCGACGCGCCGGGAGATTGCGGCGTCGAAGTCGGAGTCGCCTCGACCGATCGCGCCGGCAGTGCGTCGCGAAATCCGGGCTGTAGCATCAGCAAGCCGACGGCGCGCGAAAGTGCAACCGACAGAGACTCGGCGGGTTCGGTCTCGAGCGGCAGAAAGACCTCGGCGCCGACGGGATTTGGCGGTTCATTTTCGATGCCGCTGATCTTGCCCGAGTAAAGCACGGCGCCATGGCGATTCTTGAGCTCGAATTTTACGCGCACCACGGCTCTCATCGAGAAGTACTGGCCGTGCACGGTCTGGGTCGTTGTGAACCGCTTGTTCACCTCGAGTTGTTCGAGGTCGGAGGTGAGGAGAAAATCCGAGCCCTCGGGTGGCTTGCCGTCGCCCGGATTCGAGTCGAGCGCCACCGGCGTCAGACCGGCGTCTGCCAGTCCCTTGATCAACGCGCCGTTGAACACGCGGGCCGCGTCGGCAACCACCAGCGGAGTCCGGGGAACGCCGTCGGCGGCGTAGATCATGCCGACGCTGGAATTGCCGGAGCCGAAATCTCCGGTCGTGGGAGACGTCGCAATTCTGGCGGGACGAAAAATATTCTGCGACCCGGGCACGAAGCCCGGAAGATAATGAAGATCGATACGGGTGCGCGGCTTGCATCCAGTCAGCGCCAGCGCAAGCGCCACGATCGCGACGCAGTCGCGAACGCGGCTACGATTGAGGCCGCGACGCCGCAGGATGCCGATCTCTCCACCAAAAGACGAAGACCACGATCGCCACGGCGACTCCGGCCAGCTCAATCCATCGCGACGCCTGATGAGCCGCCGTGATGGCGCGATACAACTCGTCGCCCACCAGGTAGCCGACCGTGACGACGAGCGAGCACCATACGATCGCACCGAGCACGTTCCATCCGAGGAACTGGAAGAATGGCATCCCGCACGCACCCGCCATCGGGCCCGCCATGAATCGCGCGCCGGTGATAAATCGCGCCATGAACACCGCCTTGCTGCCGTGGGTCTGAAAGAAAAGTTGCAGGCGGTCGTAACGCGTGCGCATGAAGGGAAAGGCGGACGCGAGCCGAACCAGTACCCGCTGTCCGCCGGTGCGGCCGATGAGGTAGCCACAACAGTCGCCCGTGACCGCGCTCGCGACGACGGTGACGTAGACGATTCGCAGATCGAGCAGCGCGCGGCCGGCCACGAATCCGGCGGCAAGCATCACGGTTTCCTCCGGCACCGGGATGCCCAGGTTGCCGACGAAGACGGCAATGAAGATGCCGAGATAGCCCCACGTCGTGAGCATATCCGCGATATGCGCGGGGTCGGTTATCCCATGCATTGGAAATCCATCTGTCGCGAAGTCGGCGCCAATCCCCACCCCCGGCCTCGGCCATCTCCAGCTTGCCGGATTGAGTGTGCCAGCGCAGGAGATTTTTGGCTAGTCAGGTGTAAAAATTACGCGTCTCGGAGCAAAACGCCGTATTCGCGATTCTTATCTCGGCGGTGGCTCGACAGCGCGCAGCGGCGGTTCGACTTTCTTCTCAATTAGCCAGACCCCGACCAATGCCGTCGTTGCGATGAGCGTGAGCAAATATGCCCAGAGAATGTGCGTGGGCCTATACACGATTTCGATTTGCTGGCGTCCGGGCGGAACACGCACGGCCATCAGGCCGCCGTCCGAGTAGGTCTCACCATCTCCGTGAACCACCCGCCACCCCGGATACATGTTCTGATTGATCACCAGCGAGGTCGCCGCGGGCGCGCTTACCTCGTAGCGCAGACGGTTGGGTGTCCACATGGTCTGCTTCACTTCGCCCGCTCCGAGCAGGTAGAACTCGCCGCGATAGCCGGCCTGGTTGTAACCTCGCGCGACGTCGTAGGGGATGTAGTAGCCGCAGCATCCGCAGTTCACGGCGCCCAGGTTATTCTGGTTGGCAGCGACCATGCCGCCTGGCGAGTTGTTCCAATACTGGCGAAACGTTTCCGATCCTGCCGGTGCGGTATATGGAGGCCGGAAGAAGTAGCGGTAGTTCCCAGCGCATACCAGCCATGCGTCGATCAAGCCGACCGTGACCATGATGAAAGCCAGCCGAGGTCCCCATTTGCCTGGCCGGGCACATAGAGCCTGAACGCCCAGGGCAGCCAGCACGCCGACGCAAAACACCAGCGGAACAACCCAGCGTCCGCACAGTCCGATGTTGCCGCCCAGCGGAAGTTCGCGCATCCATACAACCAATGCGTCCGGACTCGTATCGCCGCGATAGAGGAAAAGAAAGATGATGCCGCCCAACACCCATGGGCACGCCTTGCGCCAATCGCTGACCGCGCCGATCAAGGCAAGCACTGCGAAAGGCGCGCCGATGTAGCCTGCGTATTCGGAAAAGAAGAAAGAGGCGAGCAGCGGGTGGCTAATATCCTGATATCTCGAAAAAAGAGATACAGAGACGCTCCACCAGCTATGCCATGACCCTCCCCAGTCGCGCGGATATATACTGAGCAACTCGGCAGTGGGAATCAGCTTAAGGGAACTGAACGCAACCGCAAACACTCCGATCAAGAGCGCCGCGGCGAGCGGTCTAAGACTCAGCCCGAAGATTGTAAGCGCGATCGCCAGCAGCGCGACCAGCATCACGGTGAAGACGAATCCGTAGTTTCCTTCCGTCAGCGCCAGCGCGCACAACAATCCACCCAGCAAGGAAGGGAACCATCGCTTGGTCCGGCACGATGCGAGCAGCAACGCGAGCACCCATGGAGTGTAGGCTATCGAGAGAAAATTCAGATGGCCTATACCGATATGTATTGGGAGCCATGAACTCGAGGGAAACATCGCTGCGAGCGCTACGCATGCCAGTGGGCGAAGGCCGAGTTCACGACCCAGCAGGTAGCCGCCGGCAAACATGATCGCGAGATGCAGATAGACCTCGATTATGACGCCCGACGCCATGCCGAACAGCAGGTAAGGCAGTATGAACGGCGTAACTACCGCGCCTTCCGGATTGCCGAGCATCGACATTCCACCGCACTTGTAGGGACTCCAGAACGGGAATTGATGGAAATGTGTCAGCGTGTAGTAAGGGACCCATCGCAACTCCATGAACACATCGCGATCGATGTCGCCCGGAATCCCGCCGTTGAATCTCAGTTGGGGCCAAGCCAGCAACCAACTGGCGATCGGCGCGCCCGAAACTGAGCCGTCGAAAAAGATCGGAAAGAAAAAAACAAGCGCGAAGGCCAGGGAGCCGAGAGTCAGCCACTTCGCTTCTGGCCGCGAGAGAAGAAAGAGCCGCGCAGACGCAGTCGGAGCCGTTGCAGCCGGCGCCGGGGCGCCCAGGTTGGCGGCGAACACAGCTGCGAAAATGCCGAGATAGCCCCGCGTCGCGAGCAGGTTCGTGATGTGCGCGCGGTCGGCTATCCCATGCATTGGAACTCCATCGGTCGCGAAGCCGGCGCCACTCCTCCCCCGGCCTCGGCCGTCTCCAGCTTGCCGGATTGAGCGTGCCAGCGTAAGCGATTTGCTAGTCAGGTGTCAAAATTACGCGTCTCGGAAGCGGGCCGTTGCGACTCCCATCGGATCAGCACAAATGCGGCGATAGCAGTCAGAATTGAGATTATCATCCCGCAAATTGTCGCGATGCTGATGTATCTGAGGACGATTCGGCTTTTCCCGGCCGGCACCCGCACCGCCAGCAATCCATCCTGGGAGAATGTCTGGCTCGGTCCCGACGTGACTCGCCACGATGGATCGTAGTTCTGATTGACGACCATCACCGAAGGGGCCTGCGCGTCCACGGCGTATTCGAGGCGGTTGGGAGTCCATCGCACCAGCGTCACGGAGCCTGGGCCGAGCAGGTACTGCTCGCCGCGATAACCGGGCTGGCCGAATCCCACGGCAGAGGTCGGCCAGTAAGTGTATTCGTAACACACCAAGATGCCCTCGTTCTGCATCGCGGGCAACAGCATGCTGTTGGTGTTGGGAACGTTCCGAATCTGGCGAAAGGATGCCATCGCGGGTCCCGGATGGGCGGGATAGGAAAAGATTCCGCCATAGATTGACACTGCCACCAGCCAGCAGTCGGTTGCAGCGGCAACCATAAGCAGGCTGGCGGCGATCGCACCCCACGGACGCGCCCTTGCCGCGAGCCAGTCGAATCCGAATCCGGCGAGAATCGCTACGACCAACGCGAAACAGATGATGAAGCGCGACGGAACCCTCAACGAGGAGAAGGGGGGCAGGTGGTGCAGATAGGGCCAGAGCGGAAGCGGAGGCAGCGCGCCGCGCTCCAGCAGCAGCAGGATCGCGCCCACAATCAGCCATGCAGCGCTGCGGCGCGGGGTGAAGACGCTGGCGACTGCGGGCAGAGCGAAGAGGCCGATGTACGCGCCGGATTCCCAGAAGTTGAATCCGTTGGGGAAAGGCAGGAAGAGGTTTTGCGTGCGGGAAAAAAGATCCGTCGCAAGCGCCGCAAGCGTGTTGACCTCGTCGCCCGCGGTCCGGCGCGGGACGCTAATGCTTACGAAGTAGGCGGGAAGCAGCTTGATTGCCGAAAGCCCGACGGCGAAGCAGAAAATCACGCCCAGGACGTACAACGGCCACCAGCTCCTGCGCAGCGCTGCCACGGTCGCGAGGAGCATCGCGATCGTCAGTCCGCACAATGCCAGCGGATACGGGCCGCCCTCGAGGAACCCCACCGCCAGCGCAAAGCCGGCCAGCACGGCGAAGCCGGTGCGACGGCGCTCGACCGCAAGTATCGCGAACGCCGCCTGCCATGGAAGGCAGGCAAAGCCGAACGTCCAAATGTGACCGGAGCCCACTTGCAGCGCGAACCACGAACTCGACGGAAAGACGAACGCCGCGCCCAACGCAGCGAGCGGACGCATGCTCAAGGCGCGTGCGAGTACGTATGTCCCCGACCATGCAATCGCCAGGAACATCAGGATCGACAAATGCAGACCCGCAGCCGGCCCGAACATCAGCGTAAGCGGAAAGGTTGGCGCGACGACGCGGCCGAGCGGATGCGCCAGCATCGGCAGCCCCCCGCACTTGTAAGGATTCCAGAGCGGAATCTGCTTAAAGACAGTTACCGTTTCCCAGGCGGCCCACTCTTGACCCAGTTCTAAATCCCAATCCCACAGGGTACCCGGGGTCGAGAGGTGAGTTAAAACCGGATAAGCGAAGACGCATGCGTAGATGACCGCGCCGAGCGACACCATCACGCGCTCGTTACGCAGCCATCGCAGCCGCGGCGACGACAACGGCATCTAGCGAGCCCCCTGGGGACGATTCGGCTTTTTCACGCTGGTACCCGCTCTGAGGTCCGAAAGGTCATGACAAGCCCGTAGATGGCGGCGAGCACGAAGGCCGTCACGTTGATAAGCGCGATCTCAAATCGGCCGTTGGGCCCAATAATCAGGTGTCCCTCGACGACCCCTTTCACAAATACCAACTCAAAGAACACGTACGCCATGTCCAACAACAGCGTGGCGCTGAGAGTAGCGTAGAGCACGATCGTCGCCCAGGAGCTGAACACCAACGGCGCAAGCAGCGCGACGGCGTAGTACAGATAGCGCTCGTGCATTCGAGGCGCAAAAACGAACATCCCCAGGTACACGAGGAAAACGGAAAACATCAGACTCCATCCCGCGCGCCGGCGCCAAACGATGTATCCCGCGATGAGGTAGGCTATTCCAAACAGAAAGTTTCCCAGCATGAAAAACGAAACCGATCCGAATACCCTTTCGCTGTCTAATACAGTCAACCCACCCAAGGCCAACATCAGGTTGAACGCGTTGAGCGACGCCCACGGAAACCAACCTACCGACGAGGCGTAAAGGTCCGGCAGGAAATGCCACGGACGCGCAAGCTGGAAAGGCGCAAGCACCACGATTGCAGTAACCAGGGCCGCTCCCGCCGCCTTGAACCAATCGCTGACTTTGCCGGTCATAAGCGTCCACCACGCCAGAATGGGCAGCAGAATCAGACCTTGCGATTTTATCATCGCGGCGACAATCGCCAGCGCCCAGGCCAGCTCGAACTGCGAGTCAAGCGCCATTACGACGCTCAGAAGAACCGGAAAAGCCAGCGGCGAGTCGTTCTGCCCCCATACCGTGCTCGAATAGATCAACGCGGGATTGAATGCCGCAAGCAGGGTCGCGGGCAACGCGAAACGAAGCTCAGCTATCCGCCGCACAGCAGCATACACGCTGATCGCGAGAAGCAGGTCGGCAATAATCGAAGGGATCTCGATGAACTGGCGCAGACTATCTGTGGAGTTCGGGGCTAATGCGGCCGCCGGCCACAGCGCGTACAGATAAGCGGGCGTGTACTTGCATACGTACTGAGGATCGTACACGTGGGCCGGCCCGAATCGCGCCATCGCCGTGCCCCAGGATTCAAACTGCATCAGGTCAACCGTATCACCGGGCAGAAACCGCAACAGCGCGAGCTTGACGATTGCCAACGCGACGAGGATCGCGAGCACCAGCCCGAAGCGCCGGTCGCGCTCCCGCAGCATGGGCCTGATAGCCACCGCCAGCGCCGCCGCGAGCAGCGCCAGCAGGCACAAGCCGCACAGCACACCAAGGACGTAACTGGTCTGGTCGATTCCCCGCATTAACCCCGTTAAGCGTTGAGCCCGTAGAATCTTTCATGCCACACGCCAAACGCAATCATCAGGACCGAAACCACAATCAGGATGCGCGTCAATTGATCGGCTCGCCGATGCACACCGAACGCCATCAGCAGCAACAGAAAGGGAAACGTGTGCAGGTAATGACGCGTGCCGTACTGCGCAAATCCGTTGGTGAAGTAGAACAGGCTCGGTGTCATCGCGATCAGCGCGGCGACGCCGACGAGCGCGGTTTGAATTCGGCGGAAGCTCGGCCGCAGAGCCAGGATGAATGCCGGGCTGGTGAGAATAAGCGCCTGGCCGCCGAAAGTCGGATGGATGTACGGGAACGTGTCGTCCAACCGCGTGGTCATGAAAAACAGCGTGTAGAAGTTTCCGGGAAAGTGCTCCCATCCAAACAGATGAGAGCCCGGTGGCGCGAAGACAAATACGCCGCGATCAAACAAGCTCTGGTAGCGAATTTCGTTGAACGTAATGTACGCCAGCGCCACCGCCGCGCAGCCCGGTATGAACCATGCCAATTCGCGAATCCTGCGCGCTCCCCGCAGGTAAAGCAGCGCAAGATAAATCGGCCAGACGAACGCCAGATCGTAGCGCGCCAGCGCCGCGAGCGCGGCAAACGTCCCGATGATCGCGGGGCGCGCTTTGCCGAACGTCTCGTCGAGCGCAAGCAACGTCATCGCGATTGCGACCACCATCGACACCCCCCAGCTGGTACCGTGGATGGTCTCGTACCAGACGATCGTGCCCGCGCCAAAAAAAACCGTGAGCCAGGTTCGCGCGTTGACCGTCAGGCGCAAACGCCCGAGCAGGCGCCAGGCGAGCGCGACGTCGAGCGCGCCGAAGACGATCGAGAAAATCGTCTGGTTGGTGTCCATCCCCCAAATCGCTGCGAATGGCATCAGCAACAGCGCCGGCAGGATCGGATGAAGCTGGTAACTGTAGCGCCCAAGCTGCGCATGCTCGATGTAATTGGGCGCGTCGATGTAAGTGTGGCCGTGGATGAAAGCGAACGCCTGGCGCACGTGGGCATTGAACGGGCTGGCGTCCGAGCCCGCCGTTATCGCATAGAAAGCAAGGAATGCAACGAAGACGGCGAACTGCGAAATCATCTCGTCGCGCTTGGCGGCGGTCTCGACGATCAACCGCTCCGAATCCGGCAGCCAGAATGAATAGGTCAGAGCGCCCAGCGCGACGATTGCCGAAATTATGTCGAGCCGCGTCAGGCTCCATCCGTACCACAAGATGACGGCGTATCCGACGACCGCGAAAACCACGGCGGCCGCGAAGAACCCGCGGCTGGTCGTCAGGGTCGGGCGGTTCGCACCGGCGTGCGATTCGGTCACGTCGGTGCTCACGGTGGCGATGGGGTCGCGTTGGCGGGTTTTATCGCAACTTGCGCAGCGGCCCAGTTGAAAAGCTGCGCGGCGCTGCAGACTTGGTCTTCGGTGACGCCGTTCTGACTCTGATAGGTCGCGAGGATCCAGAATTCGCGCGACGCCGCTTCCTGATTCATCAGCGTTTTCGTCTCAGCCGGCATCTGCGGGGACGATCCCAAGAGCCCGGGGAGATGGAAATCGGTTGCGTAATAACTGAGGATCAAATCCCCATCGGCGGTAGTCGCAATCGACCTGGCCGTCAGCATGCCGCCAGTGCCGGTGTTGCCACTTGTCATATCCACCGGCGCGGCCGATGCAACATTATCCAGCAACACGATCGCGCCCTGCGCATCGACCGGCGCGCTGAATGCCCACGTCGCCGTGCCGGCGTCGTTCGCCTGGATTGCATGCCAATACAGCGACTGGCGCGTGGTTGGGGTGGAATCGTCGCGAATCATCAGCCAGCCGGCCGGCGCAGCGATCGCCGGTTTCGAGCCGCCGTAGCTCAATAGCTGAGCGATCGCGACCTGGCCGGCTTGCCCTTTCTTACCCCAGTCCAGCGAAAGACTCGTCGTCGCCGTCGCCATCGGCGCTTGCGCGGAAGCAACGACGTTGGGACCGCCGACCTTATTTTCGGGGGATTGTGACGGCGAAGAATTGCACCCGACTGCAAAAACGGCGGCAGCCGCGATCAATGCGTATTTGATCATTCGCTCCTCCTTGCAGCCGTCAACGATGGCGCGATATTACCATTTTCCAATCCATCAACAATCTTGCGCCGGCGATACGCGTCGGGCCTTCATGGCGAATGGGCGGTCGCGCTGCGTCGGCGCGCGCCGGTGAAATCGCGAACCGCCGCGTTGGAAATTTCTTCTTGCCTGGAATTTCTCGCGACGATGAATAGGACCGGGGGCGGGTAAGGTTCAAGCGGCGGCGCTCTCGCCTGGGGCGTCGGCAAGGATCGACCCGAGGATTCGGTAAACCTCGCGATTGACGATCAAGCTCGCGTGCAGTCCGGAGACTTCGAAATTGGATCCCGCATCGTCGATGCACGATTGCCAATTCACGATCTCGTCGCGGCGCGTGTAGATGGCGCTGAAGCGGCCCTCTTCCGGGGTCGGCGCGAACACGGCGGCGACGAATGCGCATGCGCATTCGGTCGTGCTGCAGTCGTCGGGATCGTCGGAAAACGTCTGCCAGAAAGCCTGGATCGCCTGCAGCGCAGGACGGACCTGGTCATGCACTCCCGTCCATCCGTCGCGAATCGGCGAGCCAAGCGCCACCACCTGGCGCACGTTTGCGGGGTTTGCCGCCGCGATTGCGCGGCCCAGTACGCCGCCCAGGCTATGCCCGATGATCGTCACGCGCTGGCCGGATTCGTGCGCGATCTTTTCGAGACGCCATCCCACCAGTTCCATCGTGCGCCGCGGGCATCCGACGTTGAGATCGATTCCCGACAGATACGGACGGTAGCCGACGCGCCCGAGCCATCGCGCCAGCGTGCCGAGCGACCAATCGCCCGCGGTGAATCCGGGAATCAGGAGTACCGGATGGCCGTCGCCGTGCGGCACTCCGACGCCGTAGCCGACCGGGTCGCGAACCAGCGAAGCGAACTGCCGCAGGAAGTCGAAGTACGCGGAGGCGATAAGTTGCAGCAGCATCCTGGTTGTTAATCAGTCTCCTGGCGTTGGTGCACGCGCGTTCGCGCGACACTGCCACGAAATGCCGTAACAGTAAAGTCATTGGGGCGAAATATCTGTGAACTGTGAACAGTGAAAAAAAACGTGCGCGATGCGGGCATCACGCACGCCAACAGGCTCTTCGATTTTCGTATGCGCTAGCCCTTGGGCAGACCCAGTACGCGCTCGCCGATAATGTTGTGCTGGATCTGATTGGTCCCGGCGTAAATCGTGGGACCGCGCGCCGCGAGCATTCTGAACGACCACTTGCCCTTGTCAACCGCGAACGGCGCGTTGAATTCGAGCTGGCTATACGGCCCCAGCAGTTCCATCGCGTAAAGCGCAATCTGGAGCGCGAGCTCCGTGCCGCACAGTTTCATCATCGAGCCTTCCGGCCCCGGCGGCAGTCCCTTCAACTGGCGCGTAAGCTGCCGATAGCCGGTGTATCGCAGCGCCTGCGCCTCGGCGGCGAATCCGGCAACCTTCTGCCGCACGCTCGAATCGTCCCACGCGGTTGAGCCGTCAGCGCTGCGCGGGATGCGCCTGGCGAGCCTCGCCAGCTCATAGACCTCGCCCATCGCGCCTTCGCCGCCGCCGCCGCCGCGCTCGAACAGCAGCGTGGTCATCGCGACCTGCCAGCCATTGTTGCGCTCGCCGAGGATATTTTTCTTCGGCACGCGGACATCCTCGAAGAAAACTTCGTTGAAGCCCTTGCCGCCCGTCATCTGCACCAGCGGACGCACGGTTACGCCGGGGCTGTGCATATCGATCAACAGGTAGCTGATTCCCTTGTGCTTGGGCGCGGCGGGATCGGTGCGCACCAGCGCGAAGATCATGTCCGCATGCTGCGCGATCGAGGTCCACGTCTTCTGCCCGTTGACCACGAAGTCGTCGCCATCGTCAATCGCGCGCGTCTGCACCGACGCGAGGTCGGAGCCCGCGCCCGGCTCGGAGTATCCCTGGCACCAGACTTCCTCGCCTTTGAGAATTTTCGGAATATGATTTTTCTTCTGTTCCTCGGTCCCCCAATGTATCAGCGTAGGACCGAGCAGGTTGATTCCCATCCCGATCATCGGCTCGTTGAGCCCCAGCCGGCTCAGTTCTTCCCGATAGATCAGCCGCTGCATGACGGTTGCGCCGCGCCCGCCGTATTCCTTGGGCCAGTTGACTGCCACCCAGCCGCCCTGGTTGAGCCGCTGGTGCCAGTTGAGGCGCGCCGCCCAGTCGCCCTCGCCCTCGTCGGCCATGATATTGCTCGGCGGCGGAGCGAATTTCTTGTTCGCTTCGAGCCACGTGCGCACTTCGGCGCGAAATGCCTGGTCTTCCGGCGTATAGTTGAAGTCCATCGATTGAATGCCTTCTCCGTTGATTCCCGGCGCGCGCCCGTCTCAGCCCTTGGGCAGTCCGAGCACCCGCTCACCGATAATATTATGTTGGATCTGATTGCTGCCCGCCGCAATCGTGCCGCCGCGCGCCGCCAGCATCCGAAACGACCACTTGCCCCGGTCAACTGCGAACGGCGCGTTGAATTCGAGCTGGCTGTACGGCCCGAGCAGCTCCATCGCGAACAATTGGATGCGCAAGTTCAGCTCCGTGCCGCACAGCTTCATCATCGATCCTTCCGGCCCCGGCGGCATCCCCTTGAGCCGGCGCGTCAGTTGCCGATAGCCGGTGTAACGCAGCGCCATCGCCTCGCAGTGGAACTGGGCGATCTGCTGGCGCACGCTCGCGTCCTCCCACGCCGATGCGCCGTTGCGCGGGATCGATTTTGCCAGCTCCACCAGCTCGCGGCATTGCGTGAGCACGCCGCGATCGCCGCCGCCGCCCGATCGCTCGAACATCAGCGTCGTGATCGCCACCTGCCAGCCCTGGTTGATCTCGCCGACCAGGTTTTTCTTCGGCACCCGCACGTCTTCGAAAAACACCTCGTTGAAACCCCTGGTGCCGGTGATTTGCACCAGCGGCCGGGCGGTCACCCCGGGACTGTGCATATCGACCATCAGGTAGCTGATTCCCTTATGCTTGGGCGCGTCGGGATCAGTGCGCACCAGCAGGAAGATCCAGTCGGCGTACTGCGCGATCGTGGTCCACACTTTCTGCCCGTTGACGACGAAGTAGTCGCCGTCCTCGACCGCGCGCGTCTGCAACGAGGCCAGGTCGGAGCCCGCGCCCGGCTCGGAATATCCCTGGCACCAGATTTCTTCGGCTTTCATTATCGGCGGGATGAAGCGCTGCTTCTGCTCCTCGGTCCCCCAATGCAACAGCGTCGGCCCGAACATGGTGGTGCCCATCCCGATCATCGGCGCCGCGACGCCCGCCCGCGCGAGTTCCTCGTTATAGACGATCGTCTGCAGGATGCCGGCGCCGCGCCCTCCATACTGAACCGGCCAGTTCGGCGCGAGCCATCTGCCTTCGGCCATCTTCCTGGCCCAGCGCTTCTGCTCATCGAACGCGTTCCTGCCCTCGGCCATCAACATCTCGCGCGAGCGCGGCGCAAACTGCTTGTTGGCGTCCAGCCACGCGCGAAACTCGATCCGGAACGCTTCGTCTTCGGGATTGAAATTGAAATCCATCGCGCATTTCTCCTGGCACGGCCGGCTGTCCCGTAGCGGCCATGACGATCGCCCGGCTGAGCGTAAGGCGCCGGTCGCGCTTGAACTTAAAACATTCGACCCGCGCTCTGCAAAGGGAGACCAGCCCCCGTGGCCGTGGCGACGGCATGCAGTATTAAGCCGTTGGCAGTGGGCGCGCCCGCCCGTTGGCACGGGAGGCCAGTATTAAGAGACCGCGCGCTCGCGGCAGGGGTCGCGCGCGACAACGGAG
>NZ_DATCTO010000020.1 GCF_036567905.1 Candidatus Binatus sp. | reverse complement strand
TTGTTCGCGGTAACGACGTCCTTGCCCGCCGCCAGCGCCGTCATGATCAGGGTGCGGGCCGGTTGGTGGCCGCCAAACAGTTCGATGACGATATCGATATCGGGACGCGTGACCACCGCTGCGGCGTCGCGCGTAATCAATTTCTTCGGCACGCCAAGCGCGGCAACCAGCTTGACCCTCAGATCCGCCACCGCCGCCAACTCAAGCGGCGCGCCGAGCATGCGTTCGTATTTGTCGCGGTTGCGCAGGATCAGCTTCACCACGCCGCCGCCCACCGTGCCGCATCCGAGCAGAGCAATCCGTATCGGTCTCAATTTTTACCCCGTTGCTTGGTCGATTGCGCTCAGGAGGCGCTGGCCGTGCGCGCCGGAATATCGGCGTGGCCGGCCCTGAGCGCGTGACGAATTCCGCGCAGCGCCTGGCGGGTGCGATGCTCGTTCTCGATGAGCGCGAAGCGCACGAACCCGTCGCCGTCCTGTCCGAAGCCGATTCCCGGCGAAACCGCCACCTTGGCCTCGGCCAGCAGAAACTTGGCGAACTCCAGCGAACCCATCGCGCGGAACGGCTCCGGAATCGGCGCCCACACGAACATCGTCGCCTTGGGCTTCTCCACCGGCCAGCCGGCCCGGTTGAGTCCGTCCACCAGCGCGTCGCGCCGCCGGCTGTAGCGCGCGACGATCTCGGCAACGCACTCCTGCGGTCCGTTGAGCGCCGCGATCGCGGCGACCTGCACCGGCGCGAACATCCCGTAGTCGAAGTACGATTTCAGCCGCGCCAGCGCCGCGATCATCTCGCGATTGCCGACTGCGAAGCCCACCCGCCAGCCCGGCATGTTGTAGCTCTTCGACAGGGTGAAGAACTCGACGCCGACATCCTTGGCGCCCGCCACCTGCATCATCGACGGCGCCTTGTAACCGTCGAAGCACAAGTCCGCGTAGGCGAAGTCCTGCGCGACCATGATGTTGTTTTCGCGGGCGAACTCGACCACCCGCTGCATGAAGTGCAAATCGACGGTCGCGGTGGTCGGGTTGTGCGGGAAGTTCATGATCAGGAACTTGGGCCGCGGCCAGCATCGCTTCACCGCGTCCATCAGCTCGTCGAAAAATTCCTCGCCGCGCCGGATCGGGACGCCCTGCACCTGCGCGCCCGCAATGATGCATCCGTACTGATGAATCGGATAGGTCGGCGTCGGCGCCAGCACCACGTCGCCCTGATCTAAAATCGCCAGCGTCAGGTGGGCGATCCCTTCCTTCGATCCGATCGTAACGATCGCTTCCGAATCGGGATCGAGTTCGACGCCGTAGCGCCGCTTGTACCAATTGCAGATCGCAAGCCGCAGCTTGTACACCCCGCGCGACACCGAGTAGCGATGGTTGGCGTTCTTGGAGGCGGCCTCGATCAGCTTCGCCACGATATGCGGCGGAGTCGGCTCGTCGGGATTTCCCATTCCGAAATCGATTATGTCCTCACCGGCTCGCCGCGCCGTGAGGCACAATTCTCCGATCGCGTTGAAGACGTAGGGTGGCAGCCGTTTGATTCGTGGAAAATCCATTTTACTCTTGCGGTCGGCGATTATGCGCGGACTCCGCGTCCGCTAAATGCGCGAGCTATAAGTTTTAACGGACGCTCGGCTGCGCCGCTAGTAGGCGCGTGTCGCCCGCAATTCGGATCACTTCGCCGGGATCGCCAGCGCGGCTTGTTCGCTCGCGCGCCGGCGCGTCGCCCAATACACCGGCGCCGCGCACACCGATATCAGCCCCGCGATCTGCCATTCGAACGGTATCCCGGCGGTGTCCGCGATTCGCCCGGCAAACAGCAATCCCATCGCGCCGCCCATCGTCTGGAAGGTGGAGTTGAATGACAACAGCGTCGCGCGATTGCCCGCTTCGATCTGCTCGTTGAACCAGCTCTGCACCAGCGGCATCATCGCGCCGGTGAACAGATTCATCACGAACAGCATCGCCAGCGAAACCAGCGGCCGCGCGCCGAACAGCCCCGCCAGAAACAGCATCGCGCTCGCGCCGATAACCAGCACGCTCACGCGCGCAGCGCGCTTCGATTCGTCGCCCTGGATGCGCGCGCTTACCTCCGCGCCGACCAGCCGCGCCGCCGACAGACCGCAATAGATCCAGCCGACGATCCACACGCCAACTTTCAGGCTTTCGTTGAACATGATCGGCCATTCGATCCAGTACGGCGCCCACGCCGCAAACGTGATTGCGCCTGCCACGCTCAGCATCAGGACGGTATGCGCACCCAGTCCGGCGCGGATACCATCGCCCACGTTCGCGGCGACCTGCCGCGGGATCGCCGCAATCCTGACCGTCGTGGCGCGCGGACGTTCGTCGTGCATCAGGAATGCGCCGACCGCACCGCTGACCAGGTAGCCGGCTGCGCCCAGCAGCCACGGCCATGCGATATCGATGTCGGCGACGTACGCGCCGATCATCGCCGACCCCATGAAGCCCAGCGTCGTCAGTTGCGAGATGCGCGAGAACAGCCGGTCCTTGAGCCCGTCGTACCCTGCGTCATCGAGCGCATCGACACCCCACGCGTCTATCGCGCCGTTGCCGAAAGTCGTGCCGACACCGTCGATGCTCTCGGCGATCAGGAACACGTAGTAATGATGCGCCAGGAAGTACAGCAGGAACGCGCAGACCCGCAGCGATGCGCCGAGCACGTACGAGCGGCGCCTGCCGAGTAGGTCGGCGAACGCGCCGGTGGGCACGTCGGTCAGAAACAGGACGACGAAGTACGTCGCCAGCACGCTGTTTATCTGGAACTGGTCGAGCCCGCGCGAGCGCAGAAAGATCGGATAGACGCCAAACAGGAACCCGCCGGCGAACGAGTACAAACCCCATACCGTGTAGTAACGGCGGATGATGTCGCGAATAGTCGGAGCATGCGGTCGTGCGGTTTCCACGAAAATTTTCCCACCCAGTCAGCCGCGCCAAAAGAAAAAGCCCCGGAGCTCTCAAGCGCCCGGGGCTTTTTAGAGCCAAGTATCGATGTCCGTCTCAATTCAGGAGGACCCTCATTGAATTGGGGACGCGACGTACATCATCACTCGGCTTCATGGCGGCAGAGTAACCGAGCAGCCGATCATGAGTCAAGCCGCTGGTCGCGGAGCGCAACGGGCGCTCTGTTCTCAGAATCGCACGCATAACGTAGGATTTAAGCCTGACTTGACGAGACTGAACCACGGTCCGAACTCTTCGCATGAGCAACCCGAGCATCGACCGCAGCTTCGATTTTCCCGCCGGCATGCCCGAACCCGGACTGGCGACGCGAGTGTGGCGCTTTTGGAACGTGGTGTGGCTGGCGGCGTACGTGTACGCGGGCTACAAAGGCACCCAACTCTGGACGCGCCTGGTCAGCGATCGCAACAAGGCCGAACTCTATCGCCGCCAGGATCTTCGCGCGGCGCAAGCGCTCAACCGCACTGCAATCCGCCTGGAAGGTTTGCTCATCAAGGCATGCCAGTTCATCGCAACTCGCGCCGACGTGCTCCCCGACGAATGGGTATCCACGCTCTCGGGCCTGCACGATCGCGTCCCGCCGCGGCCGTTTGCGGTGATCCGCGAACAGATCGAGCGCGAACTTGGCCGGCCGCTCGAGGACGTTTACGCCGAGTTCGATCCCGCGCCGCTGGCGTCGGCATCGCTCGCGCAGGTGCATCGGGCGCGCCTTCACGACGGGCGTCGATGCGCGGTCAAGGTGCAGTATCCGGGAATTGACGGGATCGTCCGCGCCGATCTCCGCAACATGACGCTGGTGCTGCGATGGCTGGCGAAGCTCGAACGCGACTTCGACTATCGCGTCCTGATGCGCGAGGCGCTCAAGTACATCCCGATGGAGCTGGACTTCGTTCACGAGGCTGACAACTCCGAAACGATGCGCCGCAACTTCGCCGCCGACTGCGACGTGATCGTCCCCGAGGTCTATCGCGAGTTCACCACGCGCCGCGTGCTCACGATGGAGCTGCTCGAAGGAATCAAGGTCACCGATATCGCCGCGCTCGAGCGTGCGGGGATCGACAAGCACGCGGTCGCGCAGAAGCTGATCGAGATTTTCTGCGACCAGGTCCTGCGCGACGGCTTTTTCCACGCCGATCCGCATCCCGGCAACATCCTGGTTCAGCCCGGCCCCCGGATCGTGCTGCTCGACTTCGGCCTGGCCAAGGATTTCCCGCCCGCGTTCCGCGACGGCATCGTGCGGCTGACGTTTTCGATCCTTACTTCGAATCGCGATGGAATCGTCGCCGCGTTCACAGAGCTGGGCTTTCGCACGCGCACCGGCAATCCCGACACGCTGCTGGCGTTTTCCGATTTGTTTCTTGGCAGCACTATCAAGTCGAAGAAGGCTTACGCGGACAAGGACATGGTCGAGAAATTCTCCGAGGAGCTGCCGCGCGCGATCCGGGCCAATCCCGTGGTCGAAGTCCCCGCGGACGTCTTGTTGGTCGGGCGCATGATGGGTCTGCTCAGCGGTCTGGGCAAAACACTCGACTCGCAAGTCGACCTGTTCGCGACGATCATGCCGTACGCGCAACGCCTCATGACCGCGCAGCCGGCGCCCGCGCCCGGCGGCGGTATTTTCGACCCCGCAGCCGGCGCCCCCGCGGACACTCCGGCCGGCAAGTAGGCCGGTTTCGCGGCGCTCCGCTTTCATGGCACAGTTTTGCCGAGCCGATTTTTTGTCTTGCGCCTGCGGCCCAAATGCTGCCGCCCTGCCGACTTTGACGATGCGGAGTCCAACTGATGTCTGATCGACGCAACCAACTTGTGGCGCTATCAGCAGAGCTCGCGGCCGACTTTGCCACTCGCGCCGCCGAACACGATCGCGCCAATTCATTCCCGGTCGAAAACGTCGATAAAATGAAAGCGGCCGGATACACCGCGCTGGTCATTCCCGAAAAATACGGCGGACTCGGCGCCGACCTCGAGGATTTCGCGCTCTGCCAGGAGCAGCTCGCGCAGGGATGCGCCGCGACCACGATCGCAATCAACATGCATCTGTTCGGCATCGGCAGCATGGTCGAGCGCGCCAGCGGCCGCGCGCAGGAGGAATTGTTCTTCGACGCGATCGCGCGCGGCCGCCAAATCCTCGGCGGCGGCATCAGCGAACCCGAGACCGGCGGCGACTGGGGCTACTTCGCGACCCGCGCGCGGCGCGACGGCGAGACTTACGTTCTCAACGGCCGCAAAAGCTTCACCAGCCTCTCGCCCGTGATCGATCTGTTCATGGTGATGGCGACGCTCGAGGACTCCAGTCCGCCCGCCGCCGCCACCTTCGTCGTGCCGCGCGGCACTCCCGGCTTCGAGCTGGTCGAGACCTGGGACGCGATGGGGATGCGCGCGACGGCCAGCCACGACCTGGTGATCAAGGAGGTCCGCGTGCCCGCGATCGCGATGGCGGAATCGCGGCCCATCGGTCCGGTCAACGACCAGGCGATTTCGCTGTTCGCATGGTTCGGGATTTCCGTCGCCGCGACTTATACCGGCGTGGCGATTGCCGCGCTGAAGTTCGCCAAGGAATTTGCCGGCCGCCTCAAACCGCTCACGCAGCCCCGCACGATCAAATATTTGCCCGGCGTTCAATTCGCCATCGCCGAGGCCGAAGCGCTGATCGCGCAGTCGCGCGCACTCTATCTCGGCGTCGCCCGCGACTACCTTCGCGATCGTGATTCATTCAAGGGCGAGACGGGATTGGCGCGAGTGGTGATGCCGAAGTATGTCGCGACCAACAACGCGGTACGCGCGGTTGACTACTGCATGGAGGTCGTCGGCGCGCACGGGATGCTGAAAAAATTTCCCATGGAGCGCTATTACCGCGACGTTCGCGCCGGCCCGAATCATCCGCTGTCCAACGCCCGCGCGCGCGAACTGCTGGGCAAGGCCGCGCTCGGCGTGGGCCTGGCCGAGACGCCGCGCTGGTAGATGCGAAGCCGTGGCCCGCGCACTGTCGATTGATCTGCGTTTGGCGCTGGACGATTTTCCCCGCGAGTAATATCGTGCCTGTGCTGTGATCAACGAAATCGAACAGGTTGCGCTCCGCGCCGCGCGTGCCGCCGGCAGAATCCATCTCAAACGGCTCAGCCGGATAACCATCAATCGCAAGTCGAACTCGATCGATCTGGTCACCGAAGCCGACCGCGAATCGGAAGCCGCAATCATCGAGGTGATCCAACGCGCGTTTCCAACCCATGCGATCCTCGCGGAGGAAAGCGGCGCCAGCGCGCATCAAAGCGACCATCGATGGATTATCGATCCGCTCGACGGCACCACCAACTTCGCGCACGGCTATCCGCAATTCTGCGTATCGATCGCGTACGAACGGCGCGGCCGCGTGCAGTTCGGCGTAGTCTTCGACGCGCTGAAAAAAGAATGCTTCATCGCCCAGCGCGGGCAGGGCGCGCGCCTCAACGGCAAGCCGATTCGCGTCAGCACCACGCCGAACCTCGGCGCCGCGCTGCTGTGCACCGGGTTTGCGTACGACCGGCGCGAACGTCGGCGCTTCTATCTCTGCTTCTGGGAAGAAATCATGATGCGTGCGCAGGGCATACGCCGCACCGGGTCGGCCGCGCTCGATCTCGCCTACGTCGCCGCGGGACGCACCGATGGATTCTGGGAGTTCGGGCTCCGCCCCTGGGACGTGGCAGCCGGCGCAATCCTCGTCGAGGAAGCACGCGGACGCGTGAGCAACATGAACGGCTGCGAGCTTGACGTTGCCGGCGCGAATATCGTGGCGACCAACGGCCGGCTGCACGAACAGCTCATCGAAGCGATTGCTCAGGCGCGGCCGGAAGCCGACCGCCGCCACGCCGAGATGCTGCGTGAGATCAAGGCCTCGGCGTAGAAATACCTGCTTGATTTTCGCAGCACGCCTCAGATGAACGCGCAGATTCGACGCGCGACCCGCGGCTAGCGGCGCGCGATGAACATCCCGGTATCCTTGCTGATTCGAATCTCGCCGCGCGCCGCAATTTCATTTTCGAGATGCCGCCGCAAGCCGGCAACCTGTTCGTCGCTGACTCGGCTGCGCACACGCATCGAGCAGATATAGTCCATCAGCGGCGCAGCCTCGGTTACAACCAGCGAGTCGGGATAGCGTTCGAGCTTCACCTCGCCGAAAGCCCGGCGCATGTAAGCCTCGCCGCTCTCGAGGCCAAATCGCGCGGTCGCCTCGGTCATTCGCGGAATCGAAAAAAAGCGCGCCGCAAGTTCGTCGATCTCCCGCATGTTCGTGACTCCCATCGTGGCCGCATAGCAGAACCCTGACGGCTTGAGCACGCGCCGAACCTCGCCAAGCGCGCCTGGAATGTCGGGCACATGATAGAGCATGTGATTGGCGATCACCGCGTCGAACGATGCGTCGCGAAACGGGAGCGCCTGCGCGTCGGCCTGCGCGAAGGTAAACCGATGGCCCAGCCGCGCGAGATTGGCGCGCGTTTCGCGGATCATCCCACCCGACATGTCGGTTAGAATCACGCGCCATCCCGCAGGCGCCCGCACCCGGCTGCGCCACAATATGCCGGTGCCGCAGCCGAGCTCGAGCACGCTCGCGGTTTCAGGAATCCGAAAGTGATCGAGCATCCAGCGCATCAGCCCGTAGCGATTGGTGCTGAAGCGCTGATGCAGCCGAATCCGCGCCGACAGGTTGGAGCCGTCCTTGTATTGCTCGCGCAGGCGCCGCGCGAAGTCGGCATCGGCGTTTGTCGCCATCGCCGCGATGTTGGCGCACGAATCCTTTCCCGGTCAATCCGTCGCGCTTTCTTGTTCGCGGCGATTCCTTGGTATAGTGCTTTGCTCTGCCGCACCGTTCGCCCCGGTAGTGAAAAGGACATCACGGAGGTCTCCGGAACCTCAAGTCCGGGTTCGATTCCCGGCCGGGGCATTTTTTAGAAGGTTCCACTCACGTTTTTTCTGGTTTCAATGGTCGCCCGGCTCGTCCAGCGCGAACACCGCGAGCCATACTGAAGGTACGATTTTTTAACCGCCCGCTGAGTATGAGAGTTATATACTTACAGTAGGTAGGTAATGCTTACAGTTCGGACAATCTATGGGATTCTTACGGGTCGCTTATAGACGATTTAGTATCCTATATAGCTCATGACTCCTTTAGTCTTGCTTCAAGCCGTGATTGTCGTCAAAATTTCGTCCCATGAAAGCCGATACGCAAGACAGCCCGATTCTCGCGCCGCAAGAAGAGTGCGAAGTCCTCAACCTGATTCGAGACGACCATGAACTCATCGAGCGCCTCAGGATAACCCCTGAGGAGCTCGAGGCGCTGTCGAAATGCGCGCTGTTCGGAACCATGACCTGCAAGCAGCATATGCTTGCCATCTTGCGCCAGATTCGCGAGGCGGGCGGTCCCGCGGCGGGCGGCCCCGCGCTCGAGCAGACGCCCATCTTCGCCGAGCCGGCTATGCCCGACGACCGGGAGGAAGCCCCCGTCCCGGACTGCCGCCGCATGTTGATTCGTCTCAATGGGATGGCCGCGCCCGAGGAGCCGGGTTCGCTTCAGGGTATTGTTCGTCGCCGCATGCCCGAGCAGTTCGGCATTCTTTTCTGGATGATCGTCATGGTCGCGGGGCTGGCGTGGTATCTCCTGGTCGCGATGTCGCGCTGGCGCAATAGCTTCCTGGCCAGCATCGGAATGCCCGCGGGCCAGGCTGCTCCGTCGGCTGCGTGGTTGAGCAATCTCGACCCGTCCAAGATTCTGATCTGGGGCGAGGGTCTGCTCGTGGTCGGCGTTGTGGTTGCTCTGTTCCTCAAATCCCGCAGAGGTTACCGCCGCTTCAAAATCAGACCGGGCGCAAGCTGGCGCTAGCCAGTCTGTCGATCGGTTGGCGCATCGGCTGTCTGGCGCGCTGACCGAACTGCGACCGTTATCGCGCACGCGGACAACCAAGCCGCCGCCCGCCGCGAGACCGCCGACACCGCCGTGCAACTGCTTTCGGGCCTTCGTATCGACAATCGGCAGGGGTGACCCGAAACGGATTGCCCGCGCGCTCTCGCCCGGCTACGACTACGAACTGCAAAACCGCTCGCAGGGGAGTCGCGATGGAATATCGAATCACGCCCGGCAGATTGGAAATCGGCAAGTTCTCGCTCTACTACGAACGCGTGGGCGCCGGCGCGCCGATCATCTTTCTGCACGGGCTCGGCGGCAACCATCTCTCATGGTGGCAGCAAGTTCCCTACTTCATGCGATCGTTCGAGTGCATCACGCTTGACCAGCGCGGCTTCGGCTTATCGCCCGACCCCGACGGCCTGTTCAATCGCGCGCATGCGAGCGATCTAGGCGCCGTCCTCGACCATCTGGAGATCGACAAGGCCGTGCTGATCGGGCAATCGATGGGCGGATGGACGATCGTCGGCTATGCGCTCGAGCATCCCGAACGGGTCGCGGCGATGGTGCTGGCGGATACACCGGGCGGAATCTTCACGCCCGAGATGAAGTTCGAGCGGCCGCGCGAGCCGATCGCCGTCGATGCGACGCCACCGATCGGATCGTTGCCGACCTATGCCGCCGATTATTTCTCACGGCGCCCCGAGATGGCGTTTCTGTACGACGAAATCCGGATTCATGGCGCGCGGCCTCCCGCCGACGCGGGCCTGCGGCTAATCGGCCTGCGCTACGATCTCGCCGCGGTGAAGCGATGCCTGACGATGCCCATACTGTGCATGGTTGGCGAGCGGGACACGCTGATCACACCCGAGATCGTCAAGGCGCTTGCGGCGGCGCTGCCAAATTCACGGCTGCGCACGGTCCCCGGCAGCGGCCATTCGATCTATTTCGAGAATCCCGCCGTTTTCAATCAGCTGGTGCGCGACTTCATCGTCGAGATCGGCTACGCGAAATAGCCGCGAAGTCGTCGTCGCGAAATGAAACTAAATAGTCCGGAATTCGTCGAATTGTTAGGTCAGTGGCTCAGGACTATAATTGAGAAGTTATGAGTCGCATCGCAAATGCCCTGGCGGCCTTCGGGCTGGCGGTGGCTCTGGCGGGATTGGCCTCCTGCGTCCCCATGCAGAATCCGTTTGGCACCGGTGCGACGAAAGCGGCGCCTCTGGGTACCTCAAGCCGCTTCGATTCCAGCGCGAGTCTGCCGCCGCCATCGAGCGCGGGAACTGTTGTCGGCGGCGTCATCGATTCGCCGCAGAGCCAGGCTCTCTCTGATTATCTCAAGCATCACTCGCTGCCGCTGGTCGGTGCGCAAGTCGTCACCAGTTCGAGCGGCGGCAAGCAGGTAATCCTGTTCGGCTTCGTCGCCAGCGACTTCGGCAAGACTGACGCCGAGCAGAAGGCTCGCCACTATCTGAAGGATCCATCGCTGGTGGTGGACAACCGGATCAAGATCAGCCCTGAACTGGCTGGCAGCAGGGGCAGCCCCGGATCGACGGTCAACGGAGTTCCGTCCGCGAATGCAATGCCGTCGGACGGCTCCGATCCGTACGCCGCGTCCGGTTCGATCCAGGATTATCAGAACAACGAACCGCCCGGTGCGCAGGCCTACCAAGCCCAAGGCCAGTATCAGCAGTACAACAGCGCCCCGCCGAGCATGTTCACGACGCTTCTCCCGATGCTGCTCGGCGGAGGCATGTCGATAGGCAGCGGCGGCTACGGCGGAGGCTACGGCGGATTCAATTCCGGCTACGCGCCGGGTTACGGCAGTTACGGCTATCCAACCTATCCGCCGCCGATGCCGGGTTCCGGGTTTGGCCCGTACGGATATCCTTTCTGATTCAACCGCGCGCTGGCAATGGTGCTCGCGGTATTTCAGCCGATCGACTGGAGGCGCCCGATGAAACCGAAGCTTCTCAGCGTCCTCGCGACAGCGGCCACGCTTGCATTGTGGCTCCCCGTCCAGTCATTCGCGCAGCAAGCTCCCCTTCCACCACCGCGAACGCATTCGGGGCCCACGATGATGGGCGCCAAGGCGAACTCGCTGCAGGCGCAAGTCGCTCAGGAAATCGACAAAGCGAAGGCGGCGGGCACGGATGTGAGCACGGCGCAGAATCACAAGGATCAAGGTGACGCCGCGCTCAAGATCGGACATTACCGGATCGCCGTGGCGCAGTACGAGGCCGCGCAGAAAGCGCTCCCGGCAAAGTAAACAAACGACCCTCGCAAAAGGCAGCAGCGATGGGTCTTGGAGTTCCGGGCAAGGTGCTGGCGAGCGACGGGATGGGGCGGCCACGGTCGATTTCTTTCGATCGATCGGTCCCGCTATCTCGCCAGCTTGAATCGCTCGCCCAAAAACACCTGGCGTACTGCCTCGCTGGCGACGATCTCGCGCGGTTTGCCCTCGAACAAAATCTTGCCGGAGTGAATGATATAGGCGCGATCGATGATCGACAGCGTCGCATGCACGTTGTGATCCGACATGAGCACCCCGATGCCGCGCTCCTTGAGATAAGACACGACGCGCTGAATCTCGACGACGGTGATCGGATCGATTCCTGCGAACGGCTCGTCGAGGCATAAGTACACTGGATCGAGCACCAGCGCGCGGGTGATTTCTACGCGGCGGCGTTCGCCACCGGACAGCACGCCCGCCTTGGCCTTGGCCAGTTTCGCGATTCCGAGTTCGTCGAGCAGCGATTGAAGGCGCGTGTAACGCTCCTCTTCGGTAAGCGGCAGCGTTTCGAGAACTGCCAGCAGATTTTGCTCGACGGTCAGCTTGCGGAAGACGCTGGGCTCTTGCGGCAGGTAGGAAATCCCGCGGCGCGCGCGCTGGTAGAGCGGCAGGGTCGTGATGTCCTCGCCGCCGAACATGACTCGCCCATGGTCGGGCTTGAGCAGTCCCACCAGCATGTAGAAGGTGGTTGTCTTGCCGGCGCCATTGGGTCCCAGGAAACCCACCACCTCGCCCGGCCTGACGACTACGTTGACGTTGTCGACGACCGCACGGCCGCCGTAAACCTTGGTTAAGCCTTCGCCGCGAAGCGCCAGCGTTTCGGCCTTTTCAGCCGCGCCGCTTATCTCGCCTGATTTAATGCTTTCGACTCTTGCCATTCTCAAATGCCGCTCAACTGACCATCCTAGAACTTATCGGCTTTGACCGGGATATGGAACGCTTCGCCGGGATTGTCCGCGCGGCAATCGCAACACCACCGGTCGCCACGCCGGGCCCGCTGTCGTCGATGCGATCCAATGCCGGCTGTGCTAAATTGCGGCGCGATTAAGGAGCATTCCAATGGTCAAAGGATTATGTTTCGCCAGCGGCGTCATCTTCGGAGTTTTGTTGACCTGTGCCACCTGCATGCAGGGGCCGGCGTATAGCGGCGCCGGCTATTACGGTCCTCCCCCTGCACCCCCGCCCGGCAGCCATCCCGCAATCTCACAAGCGACGAACGACCTACAGCATGCACGCTATGTACTACAGACCGAGACCGCAAATGACTATCGAGGGCATAAGGCCAACGCGGTCGGATTCATCGACAATGCGCTCAGCGAATTGCAAACCTGCGCGTCGATGCCGTAGCAATGGACTGGCCAGGCGAAAGCAAACCAATCGGCAGCGTCACGCCCTCGCCGCGGATGACCGCCCCCCGAGCGCGCTCCAGTCAGGTTCGCGATTGCCGCTTTTCCGCGGCGCCGCGGGATGCTACTCGATAGGGTGGTGGCCGACGAGTATGACAGCGAGCGCTTTCCCGGAAATTTCTACCAGGGGATGATTCTCAAGCTCGACCGCGCCCGCGGCCGTGGCGTGGTGCGCTCGCATAGCGGCAAGGAAATCCCCTTCGAGTTTCCATTCGTGGCTGTAGTGGGCGCACCAATCGGCGGCACGATGCCGGGGATCGAGCTGATTCGCGAAGGCGACATCGTCGGCTTCGATGTCGGCTGGACCTCCAGGGGACTGCGCATCACGACCATCCAGCCGCGCGACGGGCAGGGGTGACCCCTGGCCGTGGCGACGGCAGCGCAGTATTAAGCCGTTGGCAGGGGCCGCGCCCGCCCGTTGGCACGGGAGGCCAGTATTAAGAGACCGCGCGCTCGCGGCAGGGGTCGCGCGCGACAACGGAGCGCGGCCTTAACAGTGGGTGCAGGGCTCAGCCCTGCCAGGGGTCACCCCTGCTACGGGCGCTTGCGCTGGTACATCCGCCACTGCCTGACGCCTATCGGGTACAGCTCGCCCAGAATTTCGTAGCCCTTGGAACTGTAGAACGCGACGTTGGCTTCGGTCCCGGTCTCGAGGTAAACGCCGGCTATTTCAGGCCGCGCCCGTGCCTCCAGCGCGAGCCGGTCGAGCAGCGCCTTTCCGTAGCCCTTGCCCTGAAAGTCCGGATCGACCCCGAGGGTTTGCAGATACAGATGCGGCTCCTCGGGATGGTGCTGTGCAAGCACGCCGAATATCTTCAGCGCGCGCACCAGCCCGCCCCATCCGACCCCGCGGATCAGCCGCGGCATCTGTCCAAGCCCGGTGACCATCAGACCGAGCAGGGCTGGATGCCCCATGCCTTCGGTCATCGCGGCTGCAACGACGCGTCCATCATAGACCACGCCGAAGACCGGCTGTCCGGTCCGGCGCTCTACCGCCAACTGCGCGCGGAACAAGTCCGCCAGATGCTCGGCGCGCGCGACCGGCTCGGTAATATCCGGAAGGATCGCCTTGAAGGCCGGATCGTGGATGAAGGCGCGGCCGAGCGAGACGGCGGCCTGCTCGTGCTGTTCGGGGTACAAAACAGTTACGATCGGCTTTCCATTTTCAGGCATTTCCTTGTTACCTCGATTCAATCCGACGGCTTCGTGAGCACACGCGCGACCGCGTCGCGCCATCCGGCGAGCAATCGTTCACGCTCGGCGGCTTGCATTTTCGGTTTGAACACTTCCGCTCCCTCGACGATCGCGCGCAACTCATCCGGTGATTTCCAGACGCCCATGGCCAGGCCCGCGAGCATCGCCGCGCCCATCGCGGTGGTCTCTGCGATTTTCGCGCTCCGGACCGGCTTGCCAAGGATATCCGCCTGGAACTGCATCAGGTAGCGATTCGCGGTGGCGCCGCCGTCGGCGCGCAGCTCGCTCAGCGGACGGCCGGTGTCGGATTCCATCGCAACTATCACGTCGCGCACCTGGTAGGCGATACTGTCGAGCGTCGCGCGCACGATATCGGCGCCGGTCGTGCCGCGGGTGATTCCCACGATCGCGCCCCTGGCGGATGCGTCCCAATGCGGCGCGCCGAGTCCAACGAACGCCGGCACCACGTAGGGATGCGTGCGATCTTTATTTTTTGCAAGACTCGCACGCGCATGCCCGTATGTATCCGCGGCCCTGCGCACCAGCTTCAATCCGTCGCGAAGCCATTGCACGGCCGCGCCCGCGATAAACACCGAACCCTCGAGCGCGTACGCGGGCTCGCCGGCGGGACCGAGTGCGGCGGTCGTGAGCAACCGATTCTTCGACGCCACAATCTGGTCGCCGGTGTTCATCAGCAGGAACGCTCCCGTCCCGTAGGTTGCCTTCGAGTCGCCGGCCGCGACCGCGCCCTGCCCGAAGAGCGCGGATTGCTGATCGCCGATTACCGCGGCGATTGGAATCGCACGCGCCGCGATCGTGCCCGGCGCCGCCTCGGCCAGCGGACCTCGCGAACTTGCGGGGCGCGGCAGCATCTCGCGCGGAACCCCCAGCATCGCGAGCATCTCGTCGTCCCATTCCCGGCGCGCCAGATTGAACATCATCGTTCTCGACGCGTTGGTGTAATCGGTCACGAACTCCGTGCCGCGCGACAATTTATGCACCAGCCAGGTGTCGATCGTGCCGAAGCACAGCTCGCCGCGCCCGCCGCGCTTGCGGATTTCGGGCTTTTGATCGAGCAGCCATTTGAGCTTCGTGCCCGAGAAGTAGGGATCGATGACCAAGCCCGTCCGCCGCGCGACTTCGGGCTCGCGCTGGCGTAAAGCGCCGCAGATCGCGGCGCTGCGGCGGCATTGCCATACGATCGCGCGATAGATCGGGCGGCCGGTGCTCCGCTCCCATACCACGAACGTCTCGCGTTGATTGGTGATGCCGACTGCGGCGATCGCGGTGGCCGACATCTTCGCGGCGGCGATCGCTTTTTTTGAAAGCGTCACGACCGAGCGGTAAATTTCCTCGGGGTCATGCTCGACCCATCCCGGTTTCGGATAGTACTGCCTGATTTCGGCGTAGGCGCGGCCAGCCGGCCCGTACCGATGTAAGCCTGTATCTGGAAGAGACCGGCGTGGTGCGCATGGAAGCAAGCATGCGGCGCGCTCCCGCTCTCCGGCAGATGCCCCTGCATCTCGATCTCGACTGGCGCGAAGCGCAATTGGGTCAACTTGCCCGCTTGATCACCGGGTCCGATCCCGGCTGGCGTGGCGACCTGGCGGGAGAACTGCACATGGACGGAACCGCCGACGCAGCCAGCATTGCCATGCGGCTCAGCGCGGTAGGCGTGCATCGCGCTGAATTCACGCCCACAGCACCGCTCGATTTCGATGCCAACTGCGGGTTTGTATACCACTACGCGCAGCGCAGCCTGGAGAATCTGGCCTGTGACTCGCCTCTGGGTGACGGGCATGTGCATGTGACCGGAGAGGAACCGGGCGCGTCCGCACCACCGCACTTTTCTATCGAGCTCAATCGCATCCCGGTGGCCGCGGGGCTTGATGCTCTGCGCACAATCCGCAGCGGACTCGCGCCGGATCTCGAAGCGAAAGGCACGGTGACGGGAAGGATTGTTTACGATGTCCACGGCGGCGAGCGCGCGGAGAATACCAATCCAAAGTTGCCGGCGAAGCCAGAGCTGAATCATCTGGCGAAGACCGGCCCCGAAGAGCAGGGTCTGCTCTCTGGGACGCTCACCGTAGAAGGGCTCATCTTGAGCGGCGGGGGGCTCAGCCGGCCAATTCAAGCACCGAAGTTCACGCTCGAGCCGGTATCGATTCCGCCTGCCGCACCACACCCTGACGCTGCGGCGGATGCGGCGGGGACGGGAAGCGCAACGGAGGCGTTAACCGGGACTGTGGCCATCCCAGCCGGCGCGACGGTTCCCCTCGACTTTAATCTGCGCTTTTCGCTTTCCGGCTACCAGTTGGGTGTGCGCGGGCAGGCAAGTTTTGCGCGCGCAAGGGAACTGGCCCGGGCTGCGGGCATTCCCGAGACGGCGGCGCTCGGGTCGCTGGCGGGCGAG
>NZ_DATCTO010000019.1 GCF_036567905.1 Candidatus Binatus sp. | reverse complement strand
AGAAGACGCGAAAGCAGGGGTGACCCCTGCACTCGGTATTAAGGCCGCCCGCCGTTGGCGGGCGCGGCCCCTGATAACGGCTTAATACTGCGCTGCCGTCGCCAACGGCCAGGGGTGACCCCTGCACCCGATGTTAAGACGAATCGGCACCGCCTGAGTGGTTGCGGCGGATTGAAATCCGCCACGATGGTCTGATTTAAGAGTCTGTTACAGGCGCCTTTGCCGCCGGCTTTCGCATGGAGCGCAAATGAACGAGCAAGTTACCCGCCAAATCCTCTGGAACATTCCCGTTGCGTTCATCGTGCTGATGTACGCCCTGCTCGGGCTGCTGATCGCCGGCTTCATTTACGCCGGGGTCAGGTGGTACCGGCTGGTGAGGCTCGGCGTGTCCGACGATCGCCTCGATCATCCAATCGAGCGCGTGCTGCTCGCGCTGCGCGATTCGTTGGGCCAGGGCAACGTGATTCGCGAGACGTGGGGATGGATGCATTACGCGTTCTACGTCGCCTTCGTCGGCCTGTTCATCGGCACGACGATCGTGGTGATCAACAGCGACGTGCGCGATCTGTTCGATCTGTTCGGCCTTGACCTCTACTTCTTCTACGGCGATTTCTATCTCTACTTCAAAGTTGCGATGGACACCTTCTTCCTTCTGCTGATCCTCGGCGTGCTGATGGAAGGTGTGCGGCGCGCGGTTCGCAAACCCAGCGTGCTCAATGAGCCGCCTGCGGAGAAAGTCCGGGACAATCTCGAGAACCGGCTCGGCTACTGGTTCCCGATGTCGATGATGGTGCTGGCCGCGGTCACGGGCCTGATGCTCGAGGGCGCGCGGATCAACGCGGCGCATCCGGCGTTCATCGAATGGGCATACGTTGGACGGGTGGTGGGCCGGATCGAGGGCGCGCTCGGCGCCGGCGCCACTTACCATCGATGGCTGTGGCTGGTGCACGTGCTGTTCGTGTACGCGCTGCTGTTCTGCTTTCCGTTCACCAAGCTGCGTCATTTGATCTTCGGCCCGCTGAATCTGTTCTTGCGCAACCTCGGTCCGCGCGGACGACTGGCGCCGATCAAGGATTTCGAAACCGCCGAGACCTTCGGCGTCTCGCAGGTCGAGCAGTACACGTGGAAGCAAATCCTCGACATGGGAGCGTGCCTCGAGTGCGGCCGCTGCACGATCAACTGCCCCACCGTCAACACCGGCAAAACGCTCAATCCCAAGTTTTTGGTGATCGAACAGCGCGAGCATCTGCTCGACAAGGCGCCCTTTCTGCTCGCGGCGAAGGCAAACGGCAAGCAGGGCGGCGGCGCCGAAGCGCCCGCATGGAACGGCCCCGACATGATCACGCAGGTCGCGACCGAACAAGCGGTGTGGGCATGCACGACGTGCGGATGGTGCGAAGAGGGATGCCCGGTCGGCATCGAGCACATCCAAAGAATCGTGGACATGCGGCGCTACGACGTGCTGATGGAGTCGAGGTTCCCGACCGAACTGACGGGCGCCTTCAAGGGAATCGAGAACCAGGGAAATCCGTGGGGCCTTGCCCGGGAAAAGCGCGCCGAATGGGCGGATGGACTTGAAATTCCCGAGATCGCCGCGCTCGACGATCCGTCAGAGATCGACGTGCTGTATTGGGTGGGATGCGCGGGCTCGTACGACGAACGCATCCAGCGCGTAAGCAAGTCGTTCGCGGCCTTGATGAAACAGGCCGGCGTCAAGTTTGCGATCCTCGGGCGCGAGGAGATCTGCACCGGCGACCCGGCCCGGCGCCTGGGCAACGAATACCTGTACGCTACCGTCGCCGCGCAGAACGTCGAGACGCTCAATCGCTACAAGCCGCGGCGAATAGTCACTCAATGCCCGCATTGCTATCACAACCTGAAGAATGAGTATCCGGACTTCGGCGGCAACTATACGGTGGTGCATGAAGCCGAGTTTATCGACGAACTAATCCAGGCCGGACGTTTGAAGCCCCGCGGCGAGATCAACCAGCGCATCACCTATCACGACCCGTGTTACATGGCGCGCCACAATCGCAAATGGGACGGCGCACGAAGCGCGCTCGGCGCGATCCCCGGCGCCGAGGTGGCCGAGGTCGAACAGTCCAAGAATCGCACCTTCTGCTGCGGCGCGGGCGGTGGATGCTTCTGGAAGGAGGAACACGAGGGCACGCGGATCAATGAGAAGCGCTTCGATCAATTGAACGAGGCCAAGCCCGAGTGCATCGCGGTGGGATGCCCGTTCTGCATGACGATGCTCGAAGACGCGGTGAAGTCGCGCTCGCTCGAAGAGACCATGCGGGTGCGCGATCTCGCGGAACTGGTCGCCGAATCCACCGGCGCAATCACCAAGTGAATAGCGCCTGCGCGAGCAACGGCCACCGGCGGCGGCAGCAGGCATCCGCGCCAACCACGATGTAGTTTTTCGCGCTAGATCGAAAAGAAGAGCGGGGCCCCGGCGGACCCCGCTCTCTTTTTGTTCAACTCACTCGCGGCGAGAGCATGAATGCGCGCGCGAGTCCGCTTGGGCGACTCAATGCGCCGCCGGCGACGCACCCGCAGCCGGCGCCATTTTCATATTGCCTGGCGCCATCTTCATTGCGCCCATGCCCGGCCCGGCCGGCAGTTCTTTCTTGGTGAAGCCTGCGGGAACCTCAAAATCGGCGTCCGCCAACTTCTTTGATTCGATCTTCTCGACCATCTGGGTGATCACAACCGGCGGACGTTTCGCCATCATCTCGTTAATCTTGGCGGCCTGCTCCGGCGCCATCCCCGGCATCGAGACGTGCCCCATCTTCATCGTCGAGTCCGTCGCGAGCGGCATTCCGCCTGGAATCTCGCCGCTGCTGGTCGGACCGGCGCCCGCGCGCTTGAGCTTTTCCGCCATATTTTTCTCGAACGCCGAAAACTCCTTGGCGCCAGGCGCAGCGGTCGAGAAGCATTCCTTGACCGTGTAGTCGCCCTGCATCATGTGCCCGCCGCCGTTGTAGTCGGTGCACTTGTAGCCTGCGATCTCGCGCGTGGTGCCGGCCTTCTTGAAGTTCATCGCCGCGCTCTGGCTTGCCGCCATCATTGCCGCCATCTGCCCCTTGGGCGGAAACTCGATCTCGAAGTAGCTCTTCGCCTTTGGATCGATCACGTACATCACCCCTTTGTCCAGGTCAGTGATGATCGTGTGACGCTCGGTCTCCATCTTCTGCTTGTTGCCCTGCACCGAAATGGTTTGTTCGGCGTCGCGAGTGTTTGCCCCATTGACCACGTGCTGCTTTTGCGTGATGACGACTCCGGCGGCCGCGGGCAGCGCGGTCATTGCGAGCGTCATCCCCGCAACCAGGGCGGTTAATTTTCTCATAGCGATTGCTCTCCTTGTGCTCGTTGCATTTTCATCACAGAGTCGCGACCTGCCGCGGCGGCGCCCGTCATATCACCGCGCTGCTGCACGACCATCCGATGTATCATCAGGCTCAGCAGCCCGAACAACACCCATACCATTTCTTTGATTCGGCGCAGAAACCCCACCACGAAGCCAATTCCCGGCGGGTAACCGAGCATCCCCAGAATCAGCGCCTTACCACCCTCCTGGCTTACCAGCTTGGCTGGAATCAGAAAGGTCGCGCGTTCGATCAGCAGCCCAACCGCCTCGACCAGCAGCGCTGTCTGTAGCGACGCCGGCTGATGCAGCAGCCGCAGCAGGATATAAATTTCGAGCGGCCCGAAACTCCACGCGGCGGCATAGCACAGGCACGACGCTGCGAGCCGGGTGCGATGGCGCGCGTAAAAGTCGAGCAGCACCGCGTCGGCTTCCTCGGCGGACTCGCGGATTTCGCCGGTGTTGATTCGCGCGATATCGAACTTGGTCGCGGCACGCCACAGATGCGAAAACGGCCGCTTCATCTGCACGAAAAAGAAGGCCCCCGCCAGCGCCAGCGCCAGCGCAAACCCGCCCACGATCGACCAGTAGAGGTTGGCGGATACCGGTATCAGGCGCAGCGAAATCACCAGCGCGATCGCGATGAACACGATCTGCCCGAGCGCTTCGGCCAGCGACGCGACGATCACCGTCGCCAACCCCACCGGCATGCGCAGTTTCTCGCGCACATCCACCGCCATCACGAACTGCCCCCCGAGCTGCGCCGACGGCGTCACATAGTCGATCGCCTCACCGCCAATTCGCGCCGCAAACAACTCGATGAACCTGAGCTTCGGAGGATAGTCCTCAATCGTGACGCGCCAGCCGAACGTGTTTGCGATCCGCGCCAGCACCTCCAGCGAAATTGTCAGCGCCAGACCCCATCCCGCCATCCGCACGTAGCCGATCACCTGCCCCGGCCCGTAATGCGTCAGGAACCAGGCGTAAAACGCGATCGCTATAACGATGAAGTATGTCTCGACGCGGCGCATCGGCAGGTGGACGCCGCCTCTTATGGAGGGGCGGCAACCGATGCATTCTTTCAGTCGCGCCCCACCTGCGCAACCCGGCGCCGCCCCGCCCACTTCCCCCCGGCCCTACGGTTCTTCGCCGTGCTGGAACAGTCGCATCAACTCCTCGAGCGTCGCCGGCGGCTTGCGCGCCGTCTCGAGCGTGTCGCGAACGTGATCGACCGACTTCATTCCTACCAGCGCCACGTCCACACCCGGCGTCGAGCGGGTGAACTGAATCGATCGCTGCGCATCGGTGGCGAAGCCGCTCAGCACATTCGCGACGATTGGCGGCAGCCCGCGCGATAACTGCCCCTGCAGCAGCGTCGCGCTCGCCGAAACCGCGACTCCGAGCGCCTTCGCCGCCGCCAGCGCGATCGCCTTGCCGCCGTTGACGATTTGGTTCGATCGCGTGACAGCCTCCGGCATCGCGAGATTGTACGGCAGCTGAATTGCGCGAAAATGATGCGCGTCGCCGCCAACCTCGCGCGCGATTCGCATCAGCTCGTCGAGCGAGAGCCATCCGCGCTCCGTTTGCGCCGCCCGGTAGCCGTTCCACGTCGCGGTCCCGTACACGCCGATCTTTCCGTCGGCCGCCGCGCGTTCCAGGAACTCGAAAATCGTCGCCATCCGCGCCAGGAACTCTTTGCGCTCGACGGCTTCGAGCTGCGTCTCGGGATTGTGGATGTAATAGATGTCGATCGTCTCGAGATTGAGATTCTTGCGCGACAACTCCAGCATCGTGCCGATGTACTTCGGCGTCATGCAATGCGATCCGTCAACCAAATCGGCGGGCGCGACGATTCCCGTCTTCACGTAATGTTCTTCGAACCACGCGCGCGGATTGGCCGGCACGCCCCCGTCGAACGTGATGTAACCACCCTTGGTCGCGACGACCACCTGCTCGCGCGCGATTTCGCCCGCCGCGACCAGCTCGCCAATCGCTTTGCCGACATTCCGTTCGCTGCGCTGGAAGCGGTAATTCACCGCGGTATCGATCAGATTGATCCCGCCGCGAAGGCTGGCCTTGATCGCCGCTTCGTAGGCCCGATCGGTCTCGTCGTCGGGATTGCCCAGGTACGTGCCGATTCCGATCGATGAAACCGACATCCCGAGCACCGGCCGGAAATTTCCCGGCAGCTGCGGGAACCGGCTCGCGTATGCGGCCGTAGCCTCGGCGGTCGCGCGCCCCTTAAGCATCATGCCGTTTCTCCCGCGCGCCGTCGCGCCTGTTGCCGGTTGCCTTGTCCCCGGCCATCGCCCAAACCGGATCCGGCGGCGGCGCGGCCGGCGCGCTCCTGTCGATGAAATCCATATTCTCAAACGCGCCGCTCTCCATAAAGCTGCTCATCAGGTCGAGGAACGCGCCGCGCTGAGGCGGAATTTGCGCGTCGATCCCGCCGACCTTCGCGATTGCAGCATCGTCGATATGAACGACGAGCCGCCCGGCCGAGTAAAATACCTCATCATCGTCGTCGTCGATGCGCTTGAAGAAATCGGCGGGAAGTTGTCTGGACATGGTGAAATCGCGTTTTGAGGCGCCGTTGACAGATTACTTTTATCGTTAAATTTCAGCTACTTAGCGCAAGCTTGGGAGAATTTAAGCAGCATCGTTGACATGCTTCGAGCGCGTCATCTAAAGTAAAACACTTTTACAAACCGCGCTTCGCCAACCTTGAGAACGGCCGGCGCGACAGCGAAATGCCGATGGTCAGACGCGACAAAACCAACTACCTCATCCAATCCGTCGCCCACGCGTTCGATGTGCTCGAACAGTTCTTCGGCGAGGTCGATGAACTCGGCGTTACTGAACTTTCCAAGCGGCTCAAGCTGCACAAGAACAACGTCTTTCGAATCCTTGCGACGCTCGAAGCGCGCGGTTACATCGAACAAAACAAGGCCACCGAGAATTATCGCCTCGGCATCAAGTGCCTGCATCTCGGACGCCGTTACATTCATCATATGGGCCTGGTGAGGCAAGCGCGCCCCATCCTGGCCGATGTCGCCCGCAAATGCCGTGAAAGCGCTTACGTCGCGATCGTCCGGCGCGACGGCGTGGTGCCGCTGGAAGCGGCCGAGGCCGAAGATCGCGCGGTGCGGATCACGCCGCCCATCGGAATTACCCTGCCGCTTCATTGTACGGCGGCCGGCAAGGCGCATCTTGCCTTCGACGCCGAAGAGCAGCTCAAGTCGGCGTTGCCCGAGACGCTGCGGCGCTTCACCGATCGGACAATCGTCGATCGCGCCGCCCTGTTCGCGCAGTTGGAAGCAGTCGCGCGCGACGGTTACGCGATGGATTCGGGCGAGTTCATCGAAGAAGTGTCGTCGGTCGCGGTGCCGATACGCGACTACACTCGCTCAGTGGTCGGATCGATCGCGGTCGCCGGGCCGGCCTATCGGATCGGCGCGGAGCGAATCGCCGCCGAAATCGCGCCGAGCCTGCTCGAGGCCGGGCGCGAACTGTCGCGGCGCCTCGGCTACAACGAGTGATTCTTTTATGGAACCCACCGTGGGTTCCACACCTCCTTGGGCAGGGGCTGCGGCCCCCTGCACCCGCAGTGAGAAGACGTGAAAATCTGCGCAGCGCGTCTTTTCACGACTACGCGATGGAAGAGCCCGCGCGCGCGGGATCTTTTAATACTGGCCGCCCGTGCCAACGGGTCTTAATACTGGCCCGTCGTGCCAACGACCGCGCTCCGTTGTCGCGCGCGGCCCCTGCCGCGGGATGCGGCGTGACGGCCTGTTAGAAGTTTTTCGGGGGAAAGAGAGTGGGAATTTACCTCGCTGCCTCCGCCGCATTATTTCCTCTCTCCTATATAACGATTTGGAATTTGATTTCACCCCAGTCCATGATAGGAATGACACCGCGAACTCATGAACGACGCGCGCTCAGTGGGGCGACCCTTTGGGGTCCGGGTTCGCGCGGCTCAGGTTTTGAGGAGCCAAAGGAGAGGGGCCGCATGGCAGTCGAACCATTGCGCGATGAATTCTCCGAAGAAGACCTTCCTCCGCCTACCGGCACGATCTTCATATTAGGAACGTACATGCTGGCGCTCGCCGTGGGCTGGGCCGTGATGTTCTGGATGCTGCTGGACAGATAAATGGAGCGGTACGAGAAGGCCTTTCTTGCAGTGTGTGCCGCGGTGCTGGTGATTTTCCTGTGCGCGCTCGGCTACGGTAGCGTCGCGATGGGCGTCTATTTGCCTTCGCATGGCGGGACAATCTATTGCAACGCCGGCCAGAAGCTTCGCAAGGTACTGCTCAAAACGCCGCCGTTCGATCACAAAGGCGTGCAGGAAATCGCGCCGGGAAAATACCGGGCGGTGGTGATCGCGAAAACCTGGACCTTCACTCCCGATGAGATCGACCTTCCGGCCGGCGCCGAGGTGAAGTTCGTCGCAACCTCGCTTGACGTAATCCACGGATTTTTCATCGTCGGCACGCGAGTCAACATGATGCTCATCCCCGGGCAGATTTCCGAATTCACCTACCGCTTTGCCAAACCCGGCGAATACTTGCTGATATGCCACGAGTACTGTGGCCGCCTGCATCACACGATGTCCGGAAAGGTGGTGGTCAAATGAGTACGGCTGTCGTTTCGGAACCGTCCGGCTTCGTGCTGCCGCAGGGCCAGTTGAACGTTATCAAATGGAACATCTACTTCGGATTCGCGGTGCTTGCGGTCGGCGTGATCCTGGGACTGGGCCAGGCGCTCAGTTACGCGCAAATAGATGTCGTCAAGTACTATCCGGTCGTAACATCCTACTACCAGGGGCTGACGATTCATGGCGTGTTCAACGCGCTGGTGCTCACCACTGCGTTCGCCAACGGCTTCATCGCGCTGACTACCGCGCGAGGGCTCGGGCGCAAGCTCAATAATGCGCTGCTCCATTCGGCGTTGTGGACGCTTGTCATAGGCTCCTTGATGGCGTCGTATGCGATGCTCGCCGGCAAGGCTTCAGTCCTGTACACCTTTTATCCGCCGCTGGAAGCCGACTGGACGTTCTACCTGGGCCTCGCGTTGGTGGTGGTAAGCACGTGGCTGACCTCGGCGGCTCAATTTGCGGCGCTGCGCGGATGGCGCAAGGATCATCCGGGCGAGCGAGTGCCGCTGCTCGCCTTCATGTCGATCGCGACCTATGTGATGTGGGATATCGCATCGGTCGGCATGGCCGTAGAGATCGTGGCGTTCCTGCTGCCATGGTCGCTGGGATTGCTGCCGGGCACCGATCCGATGCTCGATCGCACGCTGTTCTGGTTCACCGGGCATCCGATCGTGTACTTCTGGCTATTGCCGGTTTACGTTTCATGGTACGGACTGATTCCCAAACAGGCCGGCGGCGTGCTGTTCAGCGACAGCCTGACGCGGGTGGCCTTCATACTATTTATCCTGCTGATCCCGGTCGGCTTTCATCATCAGTTCGTCGACCCGGGAGTATCGCAGGGACTGAACTTCACCGTCGCGGCCCTGACCTTCGCGATTTTCTTCCCAAGCCTGATGACCGCGTTCTCGGTGATGTACGCGCTCGAGGTCGGGGGACGCCGTCGTGGCGGGAGCGGGCTCGTCGGATGGTTCTTCAGGATTCCATGGAGCGATCCCTCGGTGGCGGCGCAGGTACTGGCGATGATCGCATTCCTGCTCGGCGGCATCTCCGGCCTGATGAACGGCAGCTACACCATGAACATGGAGATCCACAACACCGCGTTTCTGCCGGGCCATTTTCATCTCACCGTCGGCTGCGCGGTGGCCCTCTCCTACATGGGAATTGCATACTGGCTGATACCGTATTTCGAGCGGCGCGAGCTATGGTCGCCGCGCCTCGCACTGTTCCAGGGGTTTTTGTATTTCTTCGGAGTGATGATTTTCTCGAACGCCCTGATGGCGGCAGGCATCGAGGGAATGCCGCGGCGCACCTTTATGGCGCATGCCACCTACGCCGTGGCGGCGTGGAAGATTCCGGGAATCATGACGGGGGTCGGCGGAACGCTGATGTTCGCCAGCGCGATGCTGTTCTTTCTCATCGTTGTGATGACGATAGTTGCCGGCAAAAGGACCTCGCAGCGCGACCTTCCGTTCACCGCGACGGTCCAGGCGCCGTCCACCATCGGATGGCAGCCGCGGCTTGATCGGTTCAGTTACTGGGTTCTCGCTTCAGTCGTCCTCGTAATCGCGGTCTATGGCCCCTTCATCCTCGAACACTTCCCGCTCCGCCTGACAACCCCGGGCATGCTCTATCCTTAATACTGTCGCTGCCAAAGCTCCGGCCTTTAGCTTCCCCGTCTGCTTCTTAATCTTTGTGTCATCCCGAACAAAGCCGAGCGACCCCGAATTGCCGAAATCACGCCGAGCCAGCTCGCCGCCGCCGCGAACTGTCCCGTCGCCTCGCCTCCAACGAGTAATCCGCCCGCAGACCCCGCCCTTGCGCCACGGCTCATAGTTCACTCACTTTCTTAGTGCCTAGTATCAAGGCTTCGACTTCAACTTTTACGATCTCTGCCGCGCGTCTCGCACGATCGAGTTTTAGCAAAGCGGCTTGCCTTTGTTCAGCGGCGTCATGTCGGATTACTTTTGATACGGCGGGCATTGGCATAGCCAGCAAATTCTCGACGTAGAGCCGCTGCTTTACGGCTCCAACCCGGTGGACTTGCACGAGCTTCACAAACCAAGCCGTTCGCACGAGTGCAGCGACAAATTCCGGCTCCCACGTACTGCCGGGGCGTAACCGCCACACCTGATACTCCGGGCTGGTTATGGCGTCTTCGGGCACTTCCGGCACAATGCCGAGCGAACCGACGGAAGAACGGGTGGGATTGTGGAAGAACCAATTCCTGCGGATGCGCTTGTAGGGGGCGTTGAACTCATCACCCTTTTGCAGGTGTGAAAAGAAAACTCCTTCCTTGTTGTTAATACCGTAAACGGGCCATTCCTTCTCTGGTTCTTCCCACGTGGCCTGCACCCCGAAAACTCAGCCGAAATGAGGTAGAGTCCGTCGCCTGAAAAGGAGACGGACAATGAAAGGGAGTCGCTTCAGCGAGGAGCAGATCATCGGGGTGCTGCGCGAACACGAGGCCGGGGCAAAGACCGA
>NZ_DATCTO010000018.1 GCF_036567905.1 Candidatus Binatus sp. | reverse complement strand
AAAATCCTCCGTGGGCAACCACGTGCCGGTTCAAGGCTGCCCCGATTCTGACGTCGGGCTGATCGGTTCGAGCACCGTTCAGATCGCTGCCAAACGACTGCCGATCACGACCGAACAGGACCGATCACCATCGACTTCGATTCCAACAAAGTCCCCATTTCTCGCGGGTTTTGTTGCGTCGTGATCGATGGTGATCGCCCCGGGACTCATTCGTAATCAGCAGGTCTGGAGTTCGAGTCTCAAACGGCCCACCAAGAATCCCGGAGCGCGCTGAATGGCCGTATGGCCCAGCGTCGAGGCGACACGCCTCGGCTCCCGGGCGGAAATCGGCCCGAAAATTACGCGCACATCGGGTAGCGGATGGTGGCGGCTGAAGTGGGCGGTTTTGGCGCTCGTTTCAGGCCAAGTCAGGCCAAGATTAGCCGCGTGGTCGCGGGATAAATGGCATCAGGGGATTTGGAATCCTCTGCGTAGTGGGAAAGCGGCGCGATTCGGCAACGATGGCGCGCGAGCAGGCGGCGGCGGCCGAGAGGAAGGCGACCATCACTCCGTCGCCAAGCCACTTCACTTCCTCCCCGCCGCTGGCGCTGACCGCATCGGAGAGCAGTTTGTGATGGGCGTCGAAGATGCGTTGAGCGCTCTCGCCACCGGTGCGCGACACGAGCTCAGTCGAATTGACCAGATCGGTGAAGAGCAAAGTCACCGTGCCGCTGTCAGTCATGGTGGATCGACATCCTCTGATAAGGCGATGAAACTACTGCTCCGCGACGTGGAAGAAAAATTGCCTGATTGCAGCTCACGGAACAATTCGACATACCCATGCCGCTATAGCGCGATGCCATGCAGCTTTTGCCTGAGGGCCACGAGCGAAGCCTATTTCCACGGCAGGCATTTCGCCCCGCCGGTGCGTCAGGCCTTCGATCCCAGACTTCCGATTTACCATTGCTCGATTCAAAGACATGTGACATTCACGGCCTTCGACCTCTATGACTCAGTCGAAGACCTTCTTGGCGGAGGCGGCGGCTGATGCGGCCCGAGCATTGTCGTGAATGGCCTCATTCTTGGCCAGATGACAAAACATCTGAATGCCGAAGCCGCTATCCAGATCGTCGGTAATGCGCCGCTTCCAAGGACGTCGGATGATCTGCGTCGTCAGACGTCGCGTCACCCGCGGTTGGCTCATGATGTGGTCGGCAAGCTTCCATGCTCTGGTGAGAAGCTGACCTCTGGGCAGAACCTCGTTTACCATTCCATATTCGAGAGCCTGTTTGGCGTCGATGGGTTGCCCGGTGAGCAAAACATATGCGGCCCGCTTGACGCCCAGCAGTTCTTGAAAACAACTGTGGATCCCATCTCCGGGAACTGATCCCATATTGAAGTGAGGATCGAAAATAATGGCGTCTTCAGCGCATATTGTGATGTCGCACATCAGACAAATCTCGGCGCGGCCTCCTGAGCCATTGAGAACGCCGATGGTCGGGATTTCGAGGTCATTGATCAGCGAGCTAACATTGGTCCGTCCATCCTTATAGGCGTACTCGTAAGCCCAATGCTGTAGGTTCTCCTTCTCAAGGGCGAAGCCTTCCGGATCAATTGACATCATGAAGTCCTTACCCGAGCCTGTCAGAATCAGCAGTTCGTTTTCAGGATCAGCACCAATGGTCTTGAATAGCTGGCCTAGAGCACGATGATTTTCTACGCTCAATTGAATTGAGCCGCCGATTGTATGGGCTTGGGCCAGAATAACACCATCAGCACGACGCTCCAGCTTGAAATGTTCCTTGAACCGTTCCTTGTAGTCCTCGAACTTCGGTGTCGGGACAAATTGGGTCAGGGACATTGTATTTTCTCCTTTTGAGGTGCGGTTATTTCCGTTGCGTTCTTGTGCGCGCGGCTCCTGGAATTGCAGAAGGAGAGATAAGTTCAAGGACCGATGACCTGGCCCTGGCTATTGCCGATCCAGGTCGGTGAAACAGCTCCAATCCTTGTCTTTCCAGCCGCGTTCGATCGCCGCGCGAAGCTTGGTCTGCATGGCCAAAGCGCTTGACAGCTCAAAGTTGACTGCATGAGCCGCGCCAATCATCAGATCGATGTCTTTCAGCCCGCCGGACACCGTGAATCCAACTGAGTCGAAGTCTCGGCTCGCGATCCTGGTCACATATTCCTTGATGGCGGGAAATGCGAAGAAGCCAGACAGCATCTGCAGGACGAGGTCTTGGCTGAGGCCGGATTTTTCAGCAAGCGCGAGGGATTGACCGATCAGGTCGATCGCTGACGCCCCGAGAAAATTGGCGATCAGTTTTGCGGTATTGGCAAGGCCCGGACGTTTGCCGGCGAAAATTATCACAGGCGCATAGGTGGTGATCACCGGGCGCACTTCCTCGATCCGCTCGGGATCTCCGCCCACAAAAGTCAGGAGCTCCGCAGCCTGAGCCGCCGACGGGCGGCCGAGCACTGGACTGGCGAGGTAATGCGCGTTCGCTGCGGTGTGTGTCAGATCGAGTTCATTGGAGAGCCCGGGCGAAACCGTGCTTGTGCTGATGTGAACGCCGCCTGGACGAAGGCCTTTAAGGATGCCGTTCGGTCCGGAGACTACCGAGGTCAAGGAGGCGTCGTCGGCCAAGCTCGAAATGATGATGTCGGCCCTGGCGGCGGCGCCGGCTGGAGTGTCGGCGATTGCCGCGTCGGCGGCGAGAAGCGACTCGGCTTTGGCCGGCGTCCTGTTCCAGACCACGAGCGGATATCCGGCCCGTTGGATATTGGTCGCCATCGCTTCGCCCATCCGGCCGAGGCCAATGAAAGCAATGGCTTTCCCCCCGGGTTTAGCGGAGATTTCCGTTTTACCCTCCGATTCCCAACTCCCTTCTAGACCGAGCGGCCTTCCTCCTCAAGATTTTAGCTGATTTTCGTCCACGGTATTACCAGCGCCACCGGGAGGGCTGGATTCTCCTCGCGCCCGGCAAAAGGGCAGAATAACTTGGCCTGCACTTGGCCTGTTCTATCGGCGCGCATCGGTTTTCATGGGTAACTATGCCCGGGAGATCGCCCAACAATCTCTCGCATTCGCGCGGGATGTGACCCATAGTTACCGATGGTGTTCGCCGGGAGCAGGACTCAAAATCCTCCGTGGGCAACCACGTGCGGGTTCAAGTCCCGCCCTCGGCACCACTTCAAATCCATAATGAAAACGGGTGTTTATTGGAATTAAGAGGCGCAGGACGTGACAACTCGGCACCGCGAAAACGGGCCGATTGCACAAGTTTTGTACAGGTCGGCAGATGCTGCGGGAAAATGAATCGGTCCACGAGGTAAACCGAGTCACCCTGACTCACCGACTCACCACGGGAGTTCGCGGCGGCTTTAGGTAGCGCGCCCATAGACGCGGGCGGGGCGCGGTCGGAGAGGACTGGACCCCTGCGCTTTAACGCACCAGCTCTTGCGCGGTCTATACTGCGGCTGCAATGGCGACACAGAGGTGGACTATGGAACTCCTCATCTCGGCAATACAGGCTGTGCTAAGCCGAGAGCCGTCCCGTCAGGGTATCCGTGTCGGCGCCTGCGGCGGGTGCGCGGGCACGAACGGGCCGCGATAGCGTGTATCGCGCAGCGGCCGCTTCCAAACCTCCGCTCCGGTTTTGATCTCGACCGCACGGATTGCGAGCGGCGCCTGGACCCATCCGCCGTTAGTGCGGTATCCCAAAGGCTGGGAAACATAGACCAGCAGCGTATGCCAGGTGAAGAACGGCGCCGCCGAAGTGGGGATCATGACGCTGGCCGCGCGCGTCCCGGCCTTGAGCGAGTAAATCTCCCAGTCGTAGCGGCGCACGCCGTGCGCGTCGGCGCCGTCTGGCTTGTTCGCGGCGATCTGGCGGCCATCGGCGGAGTTGACGCCTAGCCCGAAACCGGGTTCGAGCTCAATTTCCGCGATCGGCTTGCCGTTCGCTGCGTCCCATCGCCGGATTATCGTCCGGTCCTTGCGGACGGCCACGGCAAGGATGAAGTCGCCGACCCGCCATGGACGCTCAACTCCGGCGGCGGCCAGTCGTTGGATCGTCTTGGCGACCGTCCCGGATTCATCGTGTGGAATTTCGGCGAGCGTCCGGACCGCGCCGGTCTGCGGATCGATAAGCGCCGCGCCGCTATTGCGGCTTACCTCCGGGGGACCCGGGCGCGCAATTCCGCTCACAGTTTGCCGATTCGACTGCCACGTGACCAGAATCCCGTCCTGCGTTACTCGTGCGGTTGCGGAAAACCGAAGTCCGATCGCCTCGTCGATCAGCGCGGTAACCCCGGTGGGGAGCGGAACCTGCGCGGTGAGGATTGGCTTCGCTGGCGAATTGACGTCGAGAAGCGCAATCGCCATCGAGCGCGGCGCGCCGCCCTCCATCTGAGCGACGATCTGATCGTTAAAGACCGCGAGCGGCTTCGATGCGGCGGCGGTGCTCCAAATTTTCTTGCCGGATGAGATCTCGATTGCGTCGATTCCGTGCCGCGGGTTCATCAGGTAGGCGCGGCCGCGCACCGGATCGACGATCACTCCGGGGACCAGAGCATAAGACGCTGCCGGCGCGGCACCCTTCAGGCGAACCTCAGCCTTTACCGCTACGGCACCCACCACAATTGATAGCGTGATAGCCAGACCGCAGAGACCTACTCTGGCTACGCCCGTACGGCTTCGTGCGGAGCATGAGGACTGACGTGACACGGTGATTGCGCGGAATCCTAGCCGCCCGGCCCGAGTTAACGCAAACCGGCGTGACCACCGGCCCGCGGCATCCGCACGCGTGCGCAAGCGGGTTAAGGTTTAGAGAGTACGAAGTGGCCGCGCCATCCTATTTCCCGATTCCCTCGAGGAAGATTTCCTGCGGATGATTGCTCGCGTTGTCCTGAATCGTCAACGAGCCGGAGGCTTATGGCGCCGGGTTTGGCGGCGCGGCCGGAGAGAGGTTGAGCCATCGCCGTGCGGACACCGTGATGTGGTGACGATCGGGGACGAATCGGACTTTTCCTCCGGTGGACTCCCAATGGCCGCCGTATTCGACTACATAGTGACCCTGGAGCGAGCGGAACCCGGAACTTGGCAAAGGTTCCCGAGCAGGCGCCAAGCGCGATGGTATTGCGTTCAAGTGCGTCCAGCACCTTGATGCATTGATAGTGCGCCGGACTTGAGGGCGGATTTCCCCACGCCCCGACCATCTGTCCATAGATACCGAAATCGGCCTGTCCGCCGGTCCGCGTCACCTCGGCGCGGGCGCAAGCCGAGCGTGCCGCAAGCAGCCACAATGTGAGGATCAGAAATATCCGCGGTCTCATCACCCTTGACGAGTGTTCGGCGAGTTACTTGCCGATGCCCACCACATGAACCGTTTGCGGGCTCTTCGCCGCGTCATCGCTAATCGAGATCGTCGCGCTCTTCCGGCCGGACGCCGAGGGCGTGAAAATAACCGACACCGTGCAACTTCCGCCCGCCGCGAGCGTGCCTACGCATGCGGTTGAGGGCGCGAACTCCGGGTCGGTCGAACTGATCCCGCTGATCGACATCGGAACCGGGTTGCGGTTGACGAGGTTGAAGCTCTTGGTCGGACTGGACACGCCCGTCGCGATCTTGCCGAAGTTGAGCTCCTTGGGCTTGATCACAATCTTACCCAGCTCGCCGATGCCCTTGAGATCCACCGAGAGCGAGGGGTTGCTCGCGTTGCTGGCGATGATGAGCGTCGCGGGGCGGAGGCCGGCGTCGGCGGGGGTGAAGGTGATCGCGACTTTGCACTCGGCGCCTGCGGCGAGCTGGCCCACGCAGTTCTGCGAAGCGGAGAACTCGCCCGTGCTCGCCTTGATCGAGCTGATCGTGATCGGTGCATCCTGCTTCTTGTTCTTGAGGTTGCTAAGCGCGAGATTCTTGGGACTGCTGGTCGCACCGTTGGAGCCCAGCACGATGGTCGCCGGGAAGCCGACGGTTTTGGGCGCGAACTTGAGTGCGGCCGGGACGGCGGTGGCCGTCGCGGTCGGCGTCACTGTCGGAGTGGGCGTTGAAGTGGGAGTAGACGTCGAGGTGGCAGTCGCCGCCGATGTTGCCATTGCGGTAGCCGTCGCCGTGGCCGTCGCGGCGGGCATGAACTTCCACGCGCCGCGTCCGAGCGTCCCCGCTACCAGCACGTTGTCAACCGAATCGAAGATGAGCCGATAGGTGAAGACATCGGGAAATCCGGTTCCAAGCTGCGACCAACTGTCTGGGCTGCTCACCTGGGCCTTGAACACGCCCTTATAGGTCCCGACCAGGATCGCGCTCGAACTACCGTTACTCAGAAACTCGACCGAATCGAACGGCGTCACGCCGAAGGTGGCGAGGTTCCCGGTGATGTCCGTCCAGCTCGCGCCGCTGTTGATGCTGCGGAACACATGGCTCTGATCGACCGCGATTACGTCGGTGAAATCGGTGGGGTCAACCGCGATCCCATTGACGTTCAAGGTTCCGGGGTAAGCACTGAGCTGCGTCAATGCGGTGGGGGGGGCTACGGTCCGGATGAATATCTGGGCCTTCTTCCCGGCGTAAATCAGGTCCGCATCGTCGGTTCCGGAATGGCCGCCGTACACCATCGCGGCATGGCCGAATCCGTCGTTCACGACGATCGCCGGAGACAGCTCGGTGATGGTGTTGCCGCCGTCGGTCGATTCGTAAAGCGCGTTGCCCGCGCCGAACAGAAGCCGGGTCGGGCTGATCGCGTTGACTTTGTACGGGAGAGCAAATTGCGCCACCAGCGGGGCGCCTCCTCCATTCACGGTCAGCGCGGGGAGCGTTTGCGACACAAGAGTGTTCGAGGCGTCGAATACCTCAGCAGTGAAGCCTCCTAGGTCGTAGTAGGCGAGGTACCGGATGGATTTCCCAACCATCGAGGTGAAATCCACCGCCGCATCGTCGCCGTCGCCTTGTAACAAGTCGGTCCATGGGAGCCCACCCTGCGTTAGCTCCGCCGGTGTACCGGTATCCTGCGCGGCGCCGAACAGCACCTTCGAGTTGCGGTCGTAGGCGAGGCCGTGAAGCTCGGTTACCTGCAGATTGCCGTCGTTCGCGAACCAATCGCCGGTGGCGTCGCGCGGACTGGTGCGCCGATAGATGCCGCCGTCGCCGACCTGCAGAATATTGCCATTGGCATCGAACACCATCTGGCGCGAGTCGGCGTGCGGCGAGCTGTTGCTGGCGGTGCCGCCGCCGGGGAAGGCGGCGACCGTCATATTGGTGAGGTTGGCCACCTGGTGGCCGGTCGCTTGGGACGCATCGACGCGAAACGATCTGCCGCTGAAGCTGTTCGCGCCCAGCGAGTTGGGCCACGTTTCGGCGCCGCAGCCTTCGTTTTGCTGAGGCTGGCGGTCACCTCCGATATAGACGAGGTTCACGTTGCTGAGATCCGCGACGATCGAGAGATGGATTCCACCTTGGCCGCCCGGATTCAGCCCGAAGGTGGCGCATCCGTCCACCGTAGTTGGCAAATCGAGCTGCGCCCAGGTGGTTCCACCGTCGCTCGAGCGGAACAGCCCGGCCAGATCGCCGTTGGTGGGCAAGCCGCTGACCGCGTCAGTGCCGCTGTTTTCGATCGCCACATAGACGTTGCTGCTGTTCCCAACCGCCATCTTGACGTTCACCGTATTCTTGTCGGTGAGGAGCGCGTTCATGGTGGAATTGCTGACGATCGCCCAAGTCGCTCCGCCGTCGGTCGATTTGTAAATTCCGTTCGTGCCCCCCGTACATAGGTCCGCGAACAGCATATCGGTGTAAAGAATCGAATTATCGCTCGGATCCTCGGCGAGGTCGTGCGACAGACCGCCCGGCAGGTCACTGCCTGCGGCGCCCGAGATCTGGGTGAAGCTCGCGCCGCTGTTGATGCTGCGGAAGATACCCAGGTTCGTACAGTAGTTCGCATCTGCAGTGTTCGCGGCGGTCACGATGGTCGAGCCGCGCGCCGCGACCCCCGAGATATTCTGTCCGGTGAGCGTGCCGCCGCCATTGATCGGAGTCCAGTTCGCGCCGCCGTCGGTGGTGCGGAGCAGGCCCACTCGGGCGCCTCCGATATTATTTAAGGCGCTGAAATTACCGTTGCCGGCGACCAGCGTGTTGTGAGTAGGGTCGGTAGGATCGAACTTGAGCGCGCCGATCGACTGTGACGCTTGAGTGTCAGTGAGCGGTGTCCAAGTCGGGCTCGCATTGGTGCCGTTGGTGGTCTTCCAGATTCCGCCGTTGACAGCGCCGACGTACAAGGTGTTCGCGTCGCCGGGCTTGGCAGCCACCGCTTCGACCGCGCCGGCCACGTTGTTGGTCGGCACGACATTCTCGTCCTGGCCATTTTGGATCGGAGCGGGACCCAACGGCGCCCAGCTACCGGGGAGGACCACGGGCGTAGCTATCGCTAACGGCTGCATTGCCGCCTCGCTCGGCTCGAGCGAGAGTGGGGACGGCGGCGCTCCGAGCGTTTGCGGCGCGGAGCTGGGAATCGCGGCTGCCGGAACCGCCGGGGCCGGGGCTTCCAGTGATTGCGAGATTACCGGAACGGCTGTGGCTACCAGCATCGCAAACCCGGCAATCGCGCAAACCAGCGCGAGAGCTATTGAACGCCCCGAGATGCCGATCCGTTCGGCAATCCCATCCAACGCGGACGACAAAATTTTCATTTTCAACCCTCTCCGATTCTCAGGCCATGCTCCGTGCGGAATTAGAGACGTTAACAGCGATTGCCCCTTCTCGCTTCACTGGCGCAGCAGCGCCTTGTCCTTGCAGTTCAAGATTTATGCCGAGCGGTGTGAATGAATGGGCTTGTTGCAGGCCAGCTAAGCGTACGGACAGAGGCAATTGAATGTCAGCGGCGGCACAAAAATGCCGCGCCGATCGCGTCGCTGGCCGCCGGCTGCGAATTTCCTCTCGCCGGCCTCGCTGAATCGAGGCGGTTAAGCCTCCAAAAGAGCTTTTCTCAGGTAGTGCTTCTGATGCCCCCGCGGATAGTCGCCGTGGGTGGCGATGATCTCAAACCCGAGACTCTCGAAAAAACGCGGCGCCTGAAGCTGTGAGTGTCCAGGATCATCTGCCGGCATCCGCGCGCAATCGCCTCGCTCTGCGCCGCCGAACATCCCGGCTTTGCCTCCCCTCGCAAGAGGAGGCCGTCGATAAAAGAGGTTCCCGATCAGGGCATCGATGAAAGCGCGGTGAGCCAGATGGCGGGATTTTCATCCGCTTTTTTATACATCGCCAATCTTTATCGGAACCGCGCTAGGGTCAGGGTGCGATTGCTGGAAGAACAGTTCTATTCGCAGAGACCGCCCGGTTTGAGGTTTGAGGCGGAGAACCTCGGCACGGGAATCACCTCGATTGAACCCATCGTGCGGTTCCATGGATTACTTCCCCGACCGAAGGGAAAACGGCCCATCGACGGTATCAAGTTGGCGCCTTACCGGCTCGATTTCAAAATCGATGAGAGCGCCCAGCGGACCTGCCGCCAAGTACGCCCACGACATTCACGGCGGTGAACCGACTCCGTGCAGGGCACGAGCTAATTGACAATTTAGGGTTCATGTTCTTCAAAACGTACACGTTCGCGTTCACTAAAGGCAAAAAGGTCAAGGTGCGAATCCGATCAGCCGACCACGTTCGTCTGTCTTGGAAACGCTACGTTTTTGAACGATTCCATTTTGCCCTTCGAGGCGTGAACTCGCTGCCCAAGCAAGAAGGACCGCAACCGATTGAATGGGATGAATGGGACTGAACTAACGCCCGGGCGTTGGCACACCAGCCATAAGCCGGTGGTCCGGTACAAGAGCTTTCTCTATCAGGCGGTGAGTTGGAAGACGGCGCGGCGGGTGGTGGCGAAGGTGGAGTTCCACTTTGGGGAGTTGTTCCCCCGCGTCGGCTTCATCGCGATCACCCTGGCGGCTGACAACCGCGCGGTGGTGCGGTTCTACAATAAGCGCGGCACGGCTGAGCAGTGGATCAAAGAAGGCAAGCAGGCGGTCGCGATGACGCGGCTTTCCTGCCACCGCTTCCGCGCCAACGAGGTGCGGCTGTGGCTGAGCCTGATCGCCTATAATCTCGGGAATTTGTGGCGGCGGCTGGTGTTGCCGGCGCGGGTCGCCACCTGGTCGCTGACCAGCTTGCAGCAGCGCCTGGTGAAAACCGGCGGACGTTTGATCAAGCACGCGCGCTACTACTGGTTGCTGCTGGCGGAGAGTCAGCTGACGCGCGGCTCTTCGGAAGCATGCTGCGGAGGATCGCGACGCTGCCGTCGCCAGCGGGATAGGTGGAGTGTAAGGCAGAGCCGATTGCCGTGACGTAGGGTATCAGGGGGTAGGGAGAAGTGTCTGAGAATTCGGTTGGGGAAATGGCATTTTCGCGCATTGCGTGGCCACGAGACGCGAAACCGGCCTCTCCCGGCCCCGTGGGAAGCGCCTTGCACTCAAAACCGGGCTCGAGCTTCGCTTTGCAAACCGCCTAGTACCGGTGCTAGTCGGAACCAGGATTCAAAATGGGAATTCCGGCTACCACCGATAGTTAATTCCGCACAAAGTTTCCGGCAGAGAGGGAAGGAATTCACGCATGGCAGTGGAAGAAATCATGGTTGGGGAAACCGCGGCGGAGAAAAGCCAGCGCCGAGAGAGATCGCGTAGGCCAGTAGGGCCGGGGGAGCGAATGATCATGTCGGTCAAGACGAGGGTTTCGAGCATCGGGGTGCTCGCGACGATTGCGATTCTGGCGGTCGTCGTTAGCGGCGTCTGTGCAGGCAGTAACGCCTGGGCCGGGTGCGCAGGCTCCAATGTGACAATCAAAAACCAAAATTCATTTCCGATCTGGTTGGGCGAGGAAGTTACAGGCCCGACCAATATCGTGCTGCCTGACACCAACGACTGGGAAATCCCGGCCGGCGGCCAGGCCATATTTTGTCTGCCGACGGTCTGGAGCTCCGGAGTATTTTGGCCTCGCACCGAATGCAACTTCTCCGGCATGTTCGGCAACGATCCGGATTACAAAAGCTGCACCTCGGCCAGCGATTGCACTCTGCAAAATCCGACCGATCCGCCTCATATCTGTTATGGTGGAAAATGCGTAATTAACTGCGGCCCAAGCCCCGGCACAGACGGAGATTGCACTAGTCTCTCGGGTTCCGTCTGCGTCGCTAATAACTTCTGCGGCTTTGCGGGCGGGGTCTGCAAAACGGGGGATTGCGGCAGCGGGCTGTACCAGTGCGAGGGCGCGTGGGACAGCCTGACCGCGCAATTCGGTCCGGCCCCGCCGGTCTCGCTATTCGAGATCACCGACGCGGCCGGCGCCCCCAATTATGACGTAAGCCATGTGTCGGGATACAACGTCTCAGTAGTGGTAACTCCACCCGCTGTTCAGGCCGGCGGAAGCTGTCAGCCTCCGGGATGCGTCAGCGATCTGAACACCAGTTGTCCATCCGCCCTGCAGGTTACCGAGTCGCCTGGTCCCTCGGGACCCATCCCGTGCGGTGCCGGCACATTCTGTCAGAGCGGTGCTTGCGTCAACGGCAGCACCTGTGTGATTGGCTGCAACGATCCCGGCGATCAGTGCAGCGCTTCCAGCCCCGCGGCCCTGCATTGCAGCGAGCAGATACCCAGCCCCCTGCCTACCGGGGCCTTTCCATCCAACGCCGCGACGCCCCTGCCGACTCCCGACGGTGCGACCTATTTCGACATGTACGAAGCCACCAACAAAAGCGGTAAGGCGAACCCCAGCGATACGGGTGACTCAATGTTCTCGGCGAACCAGGGCACGCCCACATGCTGGGGCAACCTTGATTGCCTGCCGGACGAGACCTGCATGATGGGATCTGCTAGCGGAATCGCCGGGTTCCCGTCCAATCTGGGAATCTGCGTAGGTGCAAGCGGATATGTAAATGGTGAAACCAACTGTTACTCGACGGCGGATCTGAACAAGGATTGCGGGGGGTATCCAAACGCCGGCGTCTATTCCTGTGTCTCTTCGAGCATTACAACGGGTGGAGAGGTTGGGGTCGCATGCGTTCCCTCGTTCAGCCCCCCGATAGTCGGTCTGGGCCCGTTCGATTCGACTGACAGTCTTTTCACCGGAGTTGGGGCTCCACTCAACCCGGAATGGGAAGCGGCCGCAATCGTTGCCGGGGGCGGGACCACTCCCTACTACGAAACCTTCACCAACGCGTGTCCCAATCAGTACGCCTGGGTGTACGACGACCATGCGGGCGGATTCTCGTGCGCGTCCTTCCCGGCCGATTTCACGGTTGCTTTCGGGGCGTTGAGTGGATCGCCGAGCCCGACCGCGACACCGTCGCCAACCGCGACCGCAACGCCGACCGCGACAGCCACGGCGACATCGACCGGCACCGCAACGCCGACGGCAACAGCGACTGCCGGCACCCCGACCGCGACACCGTCGGCAACCGCGACCGCAACGGCGACCGCGACAGCTACGGCGACGGCGACAGCCACTGCTACGGCAACCGCGACGCCCACTCCCACATCGACCGCGACGGCCACGCCAACCGCCACGGCAACCCCGGCTGGAACGTGCCCACCGAACGGATACTTGACCACCAATCCCGCGGGTACCCTCGCGTTCGGGGATGTCGTCGATCGACAATCGACTACTTTACCTCTTACCGTCAGCAACGGCCTCGGCAAGACGCTCAAGTTGACGGTGGCCAAAAGTAATGCGGGGGGAACGAAACAGGCGGACGACTTTAAAGTCGACACAGGCAAGAAGACGGCCGGCACTTGCACGAAGAGTCCTAAACTAAGTGGCAGCGGTTCCTGCGCCTATAACCTTACCTTTAAACCTAAAGGTAAGGGCTCCGTTGCCGTGCAAGCGCTATTGACGATCACTGGAAAGTTCAGCTCCGGAGGAAAGACTTGCAAGCAAACCGTCTCAGTGACTTTGGCCGGCCATTCAGAGTCGCCAGCGGAGACGGAGCGGCCGTAATGGTAAAATGCGGCGTGGCGCGAACCGCGCGCCACGCCGCGATTAAGCGAAGCGGTGTTTGAGCTTGCCGACGAAATGAGTGTCGGCGGGCACTGGCCCGCGCGGGCAGCGCCTACATTGAAACCTTCGCGACCGCGCCGCGGACTGCCGCAGCGGCGGTCGCGTTTCCAGGGCGTCCAGCCTCACAAGGCATGGCGATTGCGCTTTAGCCCATCCTCCGCCTATTTGCAGTACTCGTTCGGCCAGCTCTCGTGCGAGCGCGTCCAGGTCTGGAAAGAGTGCCGACTCATGTATTCCGCACATAGCAAGCGCACGAGAGCGGATTGGCGGTCTCTTGTTAGCCACAGAATGTCTGATGAATACAGATTGCCAGAACCCGAATGGGACTATGTACCTTTACACCTTCAATACGCCGAATTGCGACATGCCTGCGCGATCAGGAGCCGACTGCGGAACGCATCCACGATGAGCCGATTTGACGGGCCTCGGCTGAGGAAATTTTCACGCGCGGGTCTCGTTAATCGAATCGAATGGAAGGATTGCCGATGCGAAGAGTCTGCAAGCGTCTCGGGTAGCCCGGCCGTCATTGACTGGGGTCGGGTTCGCGCTTGTGGCCCTCTTTCTGGATTTAGTTCTTCTCCGAGCGGAGGCGGCGCGGGCCGTCGTCCGAAAAATGTGTCTTTTTGTGTCGGAGGCGAGCAAATCCGATACGATGCGAGGGCTCCCCGTTTTGGGAAACCCTCGCATCTTCCTATCCGATCCGATGCGAGCTGATGCCATCAGAGGCCCCCGACCACCTTAGCAATCTGGTGCCTTCGACCACTCGGCCACCTCTCCGCGCGCGAGAGTGAAAAAAGCGATTGTTCAACATCGGTCGCTGGCGCGCAAGCCAGTGAAACAGTGAAAGAGTTGCACCGAAGCGTTGCGCCGAAGTAAAGCAACACGAATGGAGCCGAGCCAGATGATAGAGAAATTCCTCGTCGAGAAAGACGGCCCGATCACGACGATCACCTTCAATCGCCCCGAGCGCCGCAATTGCCTCGATGAAGGAGTCATCCTCGACTTCGAGCGGCATCTGCAAGCCGTCCGCGACGATCGCGATTGCCGCGTGCTGATCGTGACCGGCAAAGGAACCGCCTTTTGCGCCGGCGCGGACAACGCGATGTTCAAGGCCCCGGCCGGCGCCGTCATCGATCCCGCCGAGCGCCGCCGCCGCATGGGCGAGTTCGGCAAACGATGGCCGCGGCTGATAGGCCGGGCATTCGACGTACTGGCGCATCTGGATCAGATCACCATTGGCGCGATCAACGGTTACGCAGTCGGCGGCGGATGGTCATTTGCGCTCGCATTCGATTTTGCGATCGCAGTCGAGGGTGCGGAGTTCTGGGTGCCGGAGGTGGATCTCGAGGTACCGTATCGCGGCGCTCCCGCCAGCGTACTCGCCGCCAGGCTCGGGCCATGGCGGGCGAAGGAAGCGATCCTGATGTGCCGCCATTACCGGGCGGAGGAATTGCTCGCGATGGGCGCGCTCAACCGGGTCGTGAAACCTGATGCGCTGATGCCGGCCGCCCGGGAGCTGGCGAACACGATCGCGGCGAAATCGCGCGACGCACTCGCAGCGTCCAAGCGCGATATCAATGCCGTGTTCTTCGGCCACCGCCCGTTCTAAAGCGCATCAGCAGCCTGGCGCTAAATGCGATCGCTCAGTCGTCGCGACGGGGGCCGGACTGCATGAACGCAAGCGCCACTCCATCGAGCGGCTCGACGATTCGCGCGATCTGTCCACCCTGAATCGCGAGCTTGGGCTCCGTCGCTTGCAAGCCGCCTGCACGCGCCGTCGCAACTGCTCGCGCGATGTCCGAGCACATCAGCGCAAGCCCCCAGCATCCTGAACGTCCACGCGCCGGTCCCACGATTTCGAGCACGGTCTGCTCGAGCTTGAAAAACGCCTGTCTGGCGCCATTGCCGACTTCACGGATTCGCTTGCATCGGACGCCAATCGCCTCGTGCGCAGCGATCGCGTCCTCCAGCACGGGAGTCATCACGACGATATGCTCGAGATAGTCGACGCCGTTTGCGTTGCTCCCGCAAAGCCGGCTGAGCGACTGACGGCGCGACTCGAGGTCAAGACCAGTTGGAGCGGCAGCCGTAACGACACCCGGCAATCCGAACGAAAGCATCGCGGCTTCGGTGGTAGGCTCCGATAGCCCGGGCAGCAGGATTGGCTCTCGAGCTCGGCCCGCCCCCGACTCACGCTCATCCGCGGCGGGCGCACCCTTCACCCCCCAGACCCATCCGACGATGCCGCCGCCATTGTCATTGCGGGTCGCTTCGCGCAAATGTTCAGCCAGCGGCGACTCAGATTCGGCGGAGCGCATCGCGCAGAGATCGATCTCCACCGCACCCGCGGCCAGCCGAGCGATACGGATACCGGCGCCGTCGAATTCGTTTTCGTGGTTGGCAACGGCGAACCCGGCCCGCCGCCAGTTTTCGCGCGACGCCGCCAAATCGCGCACCGCAACGATCACTCTTTCGACACAAATGATGCCCACGATCGGTAACCTTGGTCCGAGGGTATCGTCACTCATTCGCGGATGCCACCGGGCACGAATTACCCGCGGCTGCATCTGCAAGGTACTTTCTTTGCGTCGTTCCGGTCGCGATAATCGACGCACAGATGTCTAAACTTATCTAGTAACAAGTTGTAGCTTTCTATGACACTTTCGGCTTCAAGAGAAGGGGGGACTCAATGAGAATCTCCTGGCAGGCGATCCAGCAGGAGGCGCTTGATTATCTGCGCGCGCTGGTCAGGCTCGACACCACCAATCCGCCGGGCAACGAACGAATCGCCGCCGATTACCTGGCGGACGCGCTGGGCGCTCATGGCATCAGTTCCGTGATCCGCGAAGGCGCACCAACCCGGGCTAATCTGGTTGCGCGCCATCCGGGTAGCGACTCTTCCGCGGGCGCTCTGCTGCTCGCATCGCATACCGACGTCGTCCCCGTCGAGCGATCGGGATGGACGCGCGAGCCGTTCAGCGGCGAAATCGCGCAAGGATGCGTATGGGGGCGCGGCTCGATCGACATGAAGTCCAAATGCGCGATGGACCTTGTGATGATGACCGCGATGAAGCGGGCGGGGGTGAAGCCGAATCGCGACGTCATACTGGCGGCGGTCGCGGACGAGGAGGCTGGCTCGGATTTTGGCGCGAAATTTCTGGTCGAGCGGTATCCCGAACTGGTCCGCGCGGGTTACGTATTGAACGAGGTCGGCGGTTTCACCGTTCATCTCGGCAACCGCCGCTTCTACCCGATCCAGGTGGCAGAGAAGGGCTTCGTCACGATCAAGATGAAGGTCAGCGCGATGCCGGGGCATGGATCGATACCGCGCCCGGACACTGCGATCTCCCGAATTTCCGAGTTGATCACCAGGATCGTGAAGACGCCGATGCGCCAGAATGTCTCGCCGCTGATGCGCCGCACGCTCGAGGAAATGGGCGTGCCGATCGAATCGGCGGGGTCGCTGTTTGCGCCGATGCTTGCCAACACGGTCTCGCCGACGATTCTGCGCGCCGGCTACAAGGACAACGTGATTCCCGGCGAGGCGACGATCGTGCTGGACGGCCGCACCCTGCCCGGCGAAGATCCCGAGAGCTTCATGGCCGAGCTGCGCCAGATAGTCGGTCCCGAGCCGACTTTCGAGTTGCTCAAGACCGCGCCACCGGCGGAGACGAGTCCTGACACTCCGCTGTTTGAGTTGATCAAGCAGACGGTCGAGGCGGCCGACCCCGGCGCGCGCGCGATTGCCTGGATGATCCCCGGGGCGACTGACAACAAGTTCTATTCGATGCTCGGGGCCGCGTGTTACGGATTCTCGCCGGTCAAGCTCGATGCGCACATCCCGTTCGGCTCGCTCTATCACGGCAACGACGAGCGATTGCCAATCGAGGGCTTTTACTGGGGACTGAAGGTTTACGCCGAAGTGGTGCTCACATTCCTCGGCATCAGGTTCGACGAAGTCTTCGCGTGATCGGCGGCCAGACTCACCTAACGCCTTCCCAGGCGGGAAGGGGAACCAGTCGCGCACAGGGTTAGTTCGCGGCGCTGGTCTTCAGGGTTCCCGCCTGCGGCGTAAACGTCACCAGCAGGCGCGGCGGCCCCGCGAGCGGCACGATCGCAAAATGCGCGACCGGCTGCGTGTTCAAGGTCACGGTCGTTCCCGACGAACTGCTCGAGACGTTGCAATCCTTGAAAATCGACTTGTCGAACACGAGATGAGTCTGCAGGGCCGAGTCGGGTGTAACGTCCTTGAGCACAACCGTGGCGGTCGAACCGCCGGAACTGCTCCGGAGGTTTTTGGCGAAGCTGACGGGCCCGCTGAGTTCGAGAATCACCGACAGCGGCGGATCGTTCGATGACAACCTGATCGTCTTGAGGGTCGCGGGACCGGCCGTGGGCGGCTCGCTTAACGACAACGGCGCCGAGCCGGCGGCGCCTGTCATCGCGCGCGCCTGGGCGCTGGCGGCGCCGGCGATACTGCCGGTGGGCGCTGGCAGGGTAGGGGCAGGCGCCCGCATCATGTCCGGCCCGCCGGGCTTTCGGTCGGGAAGATCGGGCTGCGACGGATCGGGCGGATGCGTCATGGCCGGCATATCCGGCGATGGTGCTCGAGCTGCCGCGGCGGGCGGCGACGATGGCGCGCGCAGGATTGGCAGTCCGTCGGATCCGTAGGCCGACGAGCCAGCGGCCGACGCGACATCGGTGCGCTGGCGCACGACTACTTTGTCCGCGTTCGCATCGTCGGGATTTCCGCCGTAGCCGGTCTCGGCGAGCACCAGTGGAAGCGGATCTTCTTCGGTATCGATTGGTTGGTGGAGCTTGGCCAGCTCGGACTGGGCTTTTTTCGCGTAGTTGGTGTTGGGAAAATGCTTCTTGACGGCGGCGAAAGCCTGCGCCGCAGAGTATCGCTTACCTTCCTTCTCCAGCGAAATTCCGAGCTCGAACAGCGCGTCCGGGGCGACCGGAGTCTCCGGATATTTCTGCATCAGTTCGGCAAATCGCGACTCCGCCGCGCGAAAGTTCGCGCGCTTGTAGTAATAGTTGCCGACTACCATCTCGTTACGCGCAAGCATCTCGCGGCATACCAGGACCTTCTCGTGCGCCAGTTCGGCGAAGTCGCCTTCCGGAAAGCGCTGTTCCAATTCCTGGAAGCGCTTGAGCGCCGCCATGGTCTTGCCTTGATCCTGGTCCTCGCGCCCAATCTGATCGTAGTAACTCAGGCCGATGTAGTAGGTGACGAGCTCGAGGTTTTTGCTGGTCGGATGCATCCGCTGAAAATCGTCGAGCGCGCCGATCGCTTCGGCGTAATCCTGTTGCTGGTAATGGGCGAGGCCGATCTTCATCTCGGCATCCTCGGCGTACGGACTGAACGGGAACTTATCGATCAACTGCTGATAGTTCTCGATGGCGGCCTTGTACTCCCTGGTCGCGAAATCGAGCTGGCCTTGCGCGTAGTAATTCTCGCCGGTGGGCTTCTGGCGCAGGCTGCAAGCGGTCGCGGGCAGCAGCGCAAAAGCCACCAATGTCAACAGCAATCGTTTCATCTTAGAGAGACGCAAAAAGGTTAAACAACGCTGTCCCGCATTGCAATCCGCGCCCGACCCCCGATTCGGGGCATGGCGGCAATAACCGAGCAGATTCAGGGACTTGTTGAATTGCGCGGCTTGCGAAACGAGGCTGAAAAAACCGCTTTGCCCGCAGCCACGTACTTGCGCGCGAACCCAGTTCGATCCGCGCCGGGGGCGGCCTCGACCGCGCGGATGAACCCCGCCGCGAGCATCATCGGGAAGATCTATCCGACCCTGCCGGTCAGCCCGCCGTGGTGGGCTGTGCTGGCGGCGTGTTTCACGGCATTGGGGACCGGCATTCTGTTCAGCGTATGGCCGGCGCGGCGCGCGGCGAAACTCGATCCGGTGACGGCATTGG